>CAYGNV010000221.1:0-4397 GCA_964351355.1 uncultured Smithella sp. | reverse complement strand
CCCGGAATCGGATTGGGCATAATGACGTCGAAGGCCGAAATCCGGTCGGTGGCCACAAGGAGTAAATGATCCCTCACGGCATAAAGGTCACGCACTTTGCCGCGGCTGAGGAATTTTAGTTTCGGAAAATTCGTCTGTGAAATGCTTTTTGTCATAGGTCATTTGCTCTTTTAGCGAACGGAGGGGTTATGCTTTTTTTCGTGGCCGATAGTGGATGTCGGCGTCCGGCCGTAATTGTGGCCGGGCATAACTTTGGTGTCGTCAGGCAACGTGAACAGTCTGGTTTTGATCGCGTTATACATGGTTTGCCAGGATCCGCCGGGCAAGTCGGTGCGGCCGACGGCTTCCACAAAAAGGGTATCGCCGGTAAAGACATAACCGGCCGTATAAAGGCACATGCCGCCGGGCGAGTGGCCGGGTGTGTGGATCACTTTCAACTCGATATTGCCGACTGAAATCATTTGTCCGTCGGCAACCAGAATATCGGGTGGCGGCGATTGTGTCGCGCCGAACATCCGCAGCATGGCAGCCGGCGTGGAGGTGAGCATGATGGCGTCGCCTTCGTGCACAATGATTTTAGCGCCGGTCAGCTTCTGCATTTCAGCATTGCCGCCGATGTGATCCACGTGGCCGTGCGTATTGACGATGTAGTTGATCCGCAATTTATTTTTTGCCGCCAAGGCAAGAATCTCATGAGCATTGTCGGCCGGATCAATGACCAGCGCGTCGCCGGTGACGGGATCGCCGACCAGATAGGCAAAAACGGCCATGTGGCCGACCTGTCTTTGTTGAATAAACATAACCGCTCCTTTAGACCTTATAGAGGCGTAAGCTAGCATGATTGTGCTGAATTCGTCAATTTAAATTCGGCGTCTTAAATTCGGCGTCGCAAAACAGCCCCGAAAAAACCATCCGTAGCGTGACGATGGGGGTAAGTTCTGAAAAAACGACTATTTTTCAGGTGACCGGAAATGACCGGGGAGGATATCTCGACGGTAAATTGCGGATGATCTGCTAAAAATTGCTGAATCATATTATCATTTTCAGCAGGCAGAAGAGAGCAGGTACAATAAATCAGGCGGCCACCTTTTTTAACGGCGGCGGAAGCATTTTGCAAAATCGTACTCTGGATTTTTGCAAGTGTCGGAATGTCGGTGGATTTCAAACGCCACTTGATTTCCGGATTGCGCCTGAGCGTACCCGTGCCGGAGCAGGGCGCGTCCACCAGAACATGATCGAATTCATCTACGAATCCTTCCGGTAGCGTTTGACCCAGGTCGGCCTGTGTGGATTGGATGACGGAAACACCCATTCTTGCCGCATCTTTTGTTAATTGTGCGATTTTTTCCGAATCACGGTCCAGCGCTACAATCCTGCCCGTGTTTTTCATCAAAGCTGCCAGATGAGTGGTTTTGCCGCCGGAACCCGCGCAGACATCCAGGACGCTTTCACCGTTTCGAGGGTTGACCAGATGTGAAATCAGCTGTGCCGCTTCATCCTGGAGCCGTAAAAGGCCTTCCTTGAAAAAAAATGTTTTCTGAACGGGTCGGGGGGTATCGGATAGGATGATGCCGTCTGGTGAAAACCGTGTCGGTTCGCAACTAAAATCCTCGCTTTTTAGTTTTTGAGTCAGGTCTTCGCGTGAAACTTTCAATGTGTTTACGCGGAGAGTCAGAGGCGGCAATTCATTGTTGGCTTGACATAACGCTATTGTTTCTTCCTGACCGAAAATATTGAGCCAAATTTTGACCAGCCACAACGGATGAGAATGAAACGCCGCGATATGTTCTGCCGGATTTTTCTCTAAAGCAGGGAAAGAGATTTCATTCGTGTTGCGCAGGTAGCTTCGCAAAACGGCATTGACTAATCCGCCGGCCCCCGGGTTGATTCGTTTGGCGATCTTGACCGCTTCATCCACCACGGCGAAGGCCGGTAGCCGGTCGCTGAATTTAAGCTGATACAGGCCGGTGCGCAGGATATTTTTAACGCCGTCTTCCATTTTGACAAAATCGCCGCGATACAGCTGGGTGAGCATCCAGTCCAGATGCCCCTGCATGCGCAGGACGCCATATACCAGATGCGTCAGCAGCCTTCCGTCGGCAGTTCCGGAAAGATGCTGCTCATCCAGACACGCATCCAGCAAGTCTCCGGCAAAAGATTGACTCTGCGAAACCGAACTCAAAATATCCACCGCCTCATGGCGAATTGTTTTTTTCATGTTAAACCTTTAGTCTGTAGCTCATGGCTCATAGCTCATGGCTGATAGCCTTAAGTCCGGCATGCGCCGGATTACGCGCTTCGCGCTCCACCTTCAGCCCAATACGCTTCCCTCTTTAATCCGATACCCGCGCAGGAAATCGACGATGGTCATTCTTTTCTTTCCAGCAAGCTGGACGTCTTTTAAAATCACGTAGCCGTCGGACGCCGCGATGGGCAGGCCGGATGCGCTGGGGGTGCCAATGGCGCCGGGCGGCAGGCCGCTAGGACCCGGCTGGGCTTCAGCTGCATAAATTTTCAAGGCTTGTTCGTCCAGAAAAGCATAGGCCGCGGGCGTTGGGCTCAGGCCGCGGATAAGATTAACGATGTTTGTTACGCTGTCGTGCCAGTTAATTCTGCCTGTTTCCTTGGTCAGTCGAGGGGCGAAGGTGACTTGGTTTGTGTCTTGAGGTCGTCGGCAGGCAATGCCGTTTGCCACTTGGTTGATGGTTTGAAGAAGCAGTTCAGCTCCCAGTTTAGCCAGACGATCGTGCAACTGACCGAAGTTTTCATCGGCGGCGAGCGGCGTTTCTTCCTGTGCCAGGATGTCTCCGGAATCCATTCCTTCATCCATGAGCATAATCGTCATGCCGGTTTTCATTTCTCCGCGAATGATGCTCCAATTGAGCGGCGCTGCCCCGCGGTATTTCGGCAAAAGGGAAGGGTGGATGTTCAAACACCCGAGCGGTGGAAAATCGATAATTGCTTTGGGAAGAATCTGACCGAAAGCCGCCACGACAATCATATCGGGACTGAGCGAATAGAGCGCTTCCAGAAAAGCCGGATCGTTCACTTTCGACGGCTGTAAAACCGGCAGGCCGAATTCTTGCGCCAGAATCTTTACCGGCGGGGCGACCTCTTTTTGCCCTCGTCCCGCGGGACGATCCGGTTTTGTCACAACCGCGATGATCGGGTATTGGCTATTATGCAGCATTTCCAGGGCGGGGAGGGCGAAAGCCGGTGTGCCCATAAAGAGAATGCGTAGTTTGGTCATGATGTTACGTCCTTGTTAATTTTCTTAACCTATATGGAATTAACAAGAATGTGTCAAGAATTACCCGTGACTGGTGGTTTTTTGATAAATTCCTGTTGTCAATTTCGGTTTCATGTTTTATATTAAAAAAAAGAGCATAACATCACGCTACGCTAGGTGGAATTTTCACGAAAGGAGATGAAGCATGAAGACATACGCCATTAAGTATGTAGAGTTGGCCGAGCAGCACGCGGAGAAGATGGCTAAACGATGGGCAATGGATGTGCAAAACAATGCCAGAACAAAAAAATATAAGGAGCTGGATGAAGAGAGCATCATCAATCAAGGGGTAAAATTTTATCAGAATTTCAGTAAAATGTTTGCCGATGAAAAAATCGGCGAAAGCGCATTGAAATATTTCCGTACTTACACTCAGGAAAGTTTCGCCATGGGCATTCCCATGGATGAGGCGGCCTACGCACTTATTCTCTTGAGAAGGCATATCTGGTTATATGCTGAATTCCAAACGATATTCAGCTCCGGCATCGACCAGCGGCAGGCCCTGGACACCTTAAGCCGAACCATTTTGCTTTTTGATTATGCGGTTTACGAGGTGACTAAGGAATACCAGGAATTGATCAAAAAAGGGAAAGGCAAAAAATAAATTCCGTTTCCCTACAAGCTCAAGCATTGGAGAAAGGAGCATAGTATATGGTAGAGTCGATTAAGCTGTTGGACGTACTGGAAGCCAACATTGATGAAATAGCGGGGCAGTGGGCCGCCGATGTCAAGAAAAACAAAAGAACCGTCCATTACAAGGATATTGCCGACGAGAAGCTGGTTCTGCAGGCCATCAAATTTTACAGCCAGCTGAGAAACATGCTGACTGTTTCCAATCGTTATGACAAAGCGCAGGAATTTTTCATGCATTACGCGAGAACATGTTATGAAAATGGTATTCCGCTGCATGAATCCATTTATGCCTTAAACATGATGCGCCGCCACATGTGGTTATACGCTGAATTTCAGGCGATTTTCATCAACGCGATTGAGCACCATCAGGCGATTGACTCCGTGATGAGAATAATGCTTCTGATTGATCACGCTGTATATGAAATCACACAATACTATCAGGATCGTATCCGTCTGGAGACGAAATAATGCTAGG
>CAYGNV010000220.1:0-4401 GCA_964351355.1 uncultured Smithella sp. | reverse complement strand
TGTTAGATAAGAATTAAAAGTGAACCGTTTTATGTGGATTTAAGATTTAAAAGTGAACACCTGAAAAGCGATATAATCTTTCAAAAAAGGAGGATTATATCGTGGCGCAGTTACACAAACGGTTTACGGATGAGCAAGTCAAGGAGCTGATTGAGAAATACCTGAGGAAAGAAATTACAAGAAACTATCTTCAGGCGATTCTGTGCATTGGCAAGACAAGAATCTTTGCACTGATCAAAGAACATCGTCGTGATTCTTCATCGTTTTCGATCCAGTATTTCCGTGAAAAGAAAAGCAGAACCATCTCGAAGGATATTGAGAAAAACATTCTCAAGGAACTGGCTACAGAAAAGAGATTGATCGAGCACAAAGATGTTCCTATTCGGTCATACAATTACAGCTATATCAAAGATCAACTGGAGACACGCCATAAACAAAGCGTTTCGCTGCCCACCATCATCGACCGGGCCAAGAAGAATGGTTTTTATCTCAAAAAGCCCAAGAGAAGTGTGCATGATCGGGAGGTATTGACTCACTATGCCGGCGAGTTGATTCAACACGATTCATCTCATCATTTATGGGCGCCAAAAGCCGCCGAGAAATGGTATCTCATAACGTCCCTTGACGATTTCAGCCGCTTTATTTTCCATGCTCAATTGTTCAAGAGAGAAACATCTTGGGCGCACATTCTTTCTCTGGAATCTCTCTTGCTGAAGTATGGAATCCCCTTTTCCTATTATGTGGATTCGCATTCCATCTTTCGGTTTGTCCAAAATAGAGACTCCATTTGGAGAGAACACCATCTCCTGACGGATGAAGCTACTCCGCAATGGAAGCAGGTGCTCAATGATTGCCATGTCAAAGTCATCTACGCGCTTTCCCCGCAGGCGAAAGGAAAAATCGAAAGACCTTATCAGTGGCTCCAAGACCGGATTGTTCGTACCTGCGTCCGAGAGGATGTTTCTGATATCCGGCAGGCCCAGAAGATTCTCGGTCAGGAAATCCACCAGTACAATTACCGCCGGGTTCATTCTACAACGCAGGAAGTTCCTTATGTCAGACTGAAAAACGCTTTAGATAACGGTGTGTCGCTTTTTAGAAGCTTTAAAGTAAGGCCACCCTATGAATCGCCGAAAGATATTTTCTGCCTCCGAATCGACAGGGTAGTAGATTCCTATCGGAAAGTATCGATTAACAATCTTTCCTTAAAAATCAACAAGGCTGATCCGCATGAAACGGTCAACATCCGTATTTATCCCATGAATAATGGCTTGGCAGAACTCCGGTTCTGGTGTGATGGACGGCTCGCCGATGTCCAGAGAATCAAACAACAAGACTTGAATTTATCAACGTTATGATACATCCCTAACTTTATATTTTGTCGCAAGGATGTTATCCATAGCCCTCTCGACGTGGCCTTTCGTGAGCATGGCGGCGAGAGGGCTGTGGGTAACATCCGCTCGAAGTCATGCGTCATGAAAATAATAAAACTTATTCGAAATATTAAAACGTATAATATGCCACATTTAAGAGTTCACTTTTAATCTTTAAACAGTTCACTTTTAAATTTTAGCCAACACTCAAATAATCCGAACAATCATTCCTCAAGTATTATTTCTTATAGCCGTTATAACATGTATAACTATTGAATATGTGCGATCTGTAACAATTAATTGTGAATGAAATGGAGGTATATCTTATGAGTAGAGCTGCCGTTGCCGAATCGCGGGATGTCCGAAGCCATTCGAGGGAAGGCAAATACCTGACCTTCAGCATGGCTGATGAGGAATACGGGATCGGAATTCTGAAGGTTAAGGAAATTATCGGCATCATCGCCATCACCGGTGTACCGCAGACCCCGCCTCATGTGAAGGGGGTAGTCAATCTGCGCGGAAAGGTTATACCGGTGATCGATCTGCGGCTGAAATTCGGACTCCCGCCAATGGACTATACGGAGCGCACATGCATTATTGTAATAGAAATAGCTAAAGATAACAGCCATGTCCTGATCGGAATCCTGGTGGATTCCGTATCCGAAGTTTTAAATATAAAGGGCGCTGATATTGAAGATACGCCGAATTTCGGGGCACGATTGAACACAGCGTTCATTTTAGGTATGGCCAAGGCCGGCGGCAGGATCAAGATTCTTCTGGACATCGATCAGGTGATGAGCGTTGATGAAATTGCCGCTCTGGAAAAAACAGCAAAAATTTAGATATCATTATAAGGGGTGAAAAAAATGGCATCAATGAAATTGAATATGCGAATTATCGGAAGTTATCTGATGATTGCCGCCTTGATAATTTTAATCGGGATTGTTGCTTTGTATCAGATCTACCATGCAGACAGTTCCAACGCGTCGGTCATAAAGACCTATATGTGGATTACCGGAATTCTGACCGTGATCAGCGTGGCCGCGGCCGTATTTATGGGGGCTTATGTGAGCTCTCGTCTGACGGGTCCTATCGAGCAGGCGCTGAGGGATGTTTCCGAGACGATATCCAATGTTTCGTCAGGATCGGCACAGGTATTTTCGTCAGCCAAGCAGCTTGCTGACGGATCGAGTTCGCAGGCGTCTTCGCTGGAAGAAACATCCTCCTCTCTGGAAGAATTGTCTTCCATGACCAAGCAAAACGCTGACAATGCCAATCAGGCCCGAGCCATGATGAAGGAGGCGGGGCAGATTGTCGACAAAGTCAACCGTCATATGGACGACATGGCCAAAGCCATAGCCGAGATCAACAAATCCTCAGAAGAAACCGGCAAAATCATTAAAACCATCGATGAGATCGCTTTTCAGACCAACCTGCTGGCGCTCAACGCGGCGGTGGAGGCGGCCAGGGCAGGCGAGGCGGGAGCGGGTTTTGCCGTGGTGGCCGATGAAGTCCGAAACCTCGCGATGCGTTCCGCGGAAGCAGCAAAAAACACCAGCGAACTGATTGAAAACACGATCCAGGCGGTGAAAAACGGTAATCAGCTCACCAGTTCAACGCAGGAGGCGTTTAAGGACAATATCGCTTTCTCCATTAAAATCAGTCAACTGGTTGATGAAATCGCCACTGCATCCCAGGAACAGGCACACGGGATTTCTCAGATCAACCGGGCGGTGGCGGAAATGGATAAAGTGGTTCAACAGGCGGCTTATAACGCAGAATCGTCCGCTGCCGCATCGGACTCAATGAATTCGGAAGTGAACCGTCTGAAAAAGAGTATCGGGGAGCTCCTGGGGGCGGTTGGGATGGCATCCTCATCCGTCGGTTCCTCGTACACCCAGGCGGGGAGGTCTTACGCTTCGGAATCCGGCAAAGGCAAATTTCGCAGGGTTCCCGCTCACCTGGCATCAAAGCACAACATCAAGCGAAAGGCCATCGCGTCAATGCCTCCAAAATCCAAAGGTGTTCGTCCGGAAGAGGTCATCCCGTTTGACCGGGACGAAAATTTCAAGGACTTTTAAAAACAGATTTTTCCGCAGGCAGGGCTGATTCCGGTCCTGCCTTTTTATTTTTCTTCATATCCCTGGGTCAGGTAATACGTAGCCAGATCAAAGAAGATCGTAATGCGCCTTTGCATCTCAAAGGTCATATACAGGTCCAGGTTTCTTTGCAGCGAACCGCGGTCCAGCGCGACATCCCAAATGTGTTTCCTGATCAGGCTAAGCGCGCTCAAGGAGACACTGATCCTGACGCCTTCCCTCCTGCGCTCCCGACCGAGCTTCGTGTAAAAATTTCTAATGCGCGGAGTATCATAGACATGGCCGAGCCAAAGCGTGATCTGGGAGATGATCTTGTCGCATATGCTGATGAGTTTTTTTTCGTCGTATTGATGATACTCGGCGGTAGACGGGTTGCTGGTCATATCTTCCAGCCAGCGCAGAATGATGAACTCCTTGTTTTTGATCAATACGCTGATCAGACGACGGGACAAGTCGTTAACGGCCCCTTCGCCCGATTGATCTGCCGGTTTTTCGATGGAATCCATGACGGCCCAGTAGTCCTTTTTACTGTTTATGTAAGTGGCGAGCGCCCGGCGGTTGGATCGGAATGCCAGTCGGGGAATGTCTTTCATCGGCCAGAAGCGTGCCTGGGCGCTGTCGTCGCCTGCCATGATTTTTCCGCTGACCCTTCTGACGACAAAGGTCAGAAACAGCAGATCGCCGTAAAATCGGCTTCTGTAGGAGTCCACATCGAGCAGGCGGGTGATCCGGCCTTTCACGCCGGTTTCCTCACGCAGTTCACGCAGGGCGGCCGCTTCGATATTTTCACCCGATTCGGCAAAACCGGTGGGAAGGCACCAGTAGCCCCTAAACGGCGCCCGATCACGCTTCACCAGGAGGATTTCGCGTGATTCCTCCACAATGGCGGATACGACCGGCAGGGGATTGTCGTAAAAATAGCTGTGACA
>CAYGNV010000219.1:0-4424 GCA_964351355.1 uncultured Smithella sp. | reverse complement strand
CCGAATACTGGACGCCTTCGCCGCTTCTGGAAAAACTGGCAAAAGAAGGAAAAGGCTTCTATTCTAAGTAATCTTTAAAAACCCCCGATGGACATTTTCCACTGTCCGCCGGGGGGTTTCTTTTAATCCCGCTTAAGCGGGATTAACTTACGCCAATGGAAAGTTCCCTCCTCCCCATTGGAGAATTTTTTCAATATCATTTCCGTAGCGCCTGTATTTTTCAGGCGATAAAATGTCTCGGAGACTGTCCTTTTTTTTCACCAGTTCGGCCAGCGTGTCATCCGGCAGAAACATGAACACCGCACAGTTGGCTTCTTTGGCTTGCTCAAAGCGCCAGACATAGAGCTTTTTGATCCGTTCTTTTTGCTCGCGTGCCAGCGCATAGTATCCTTTGATTTTCGAGTAGCCGCGCCGGTCGAATATTCTTTCCTGCCAGCTGGCGGTGGCGATTCTTGCAAAAGCCTCCTTGGCCGAGCCCTCCAGCCCTTTTTCCCGTAAGTCAGCGTGTTGCTTTTCATAAAGCGCGGGCAACAGGGTCACATCCTGAACGGCATATTCCAACTGCTCATCCGTCAGCGGGCGATGATCCCAGCGCGAACGCTGCATCTTTTTGCTTTTTTTCAGATCCATGCCAAGGAATTCCTTAATCATTTTATCCAGAGAGAGCTGCCTGAAACCCAGCAGCATCGCCGCCCGGTGCGTATCAAAAATGTTTTGAAATTCAAATCCATAATCTCTTTTAAGCAGGCGGATATCGTTATCCGCCGCATGGAGAATTTTCACAACGGATTTGCTTTTAAAGGGTCTGGCCAAAAATGATAAATCCAGATCAGCCGTTGCATCAACAACATAGGTAGTTGTCGGGGCGTAAATTTGGATCAAACAGAGTTTTTCCCTGAAATACCGGAATGAATCATATTCCGTATCAATGCCTAATATCGAAGCCTGGCGCAAATGTTCGGCGGCGCGTCGAGCAGCTTCGGGTGTGTTGACCAATAGCCAATTCGTATTCATGGAAAGCAACTTAACCGAAACGGAAATTTAATGCCATAAAAATGATGCACCTTTATGAAAGAAACAATATCTAATAGCAGCCTACTTATTCAGTTTCATTAAACTATTCTGCTTTACAAAATAATCTGATATGCTACGGTTAATAAGATGATCGAAAAGGGGGGCCGTCATTACTTATCATGAGAAAACCCTGGTTATTTCTGTTCATAGCCCTATTTTTAGGAGGCTGCAATATGCAAAACAAATTTCTTTATTTTCCCAATAATGAATGGCCATCCGCGCAAATGCTGGCGACAGAGAATCTGGCATTGTGGCAGGCGACAGGTTCTGATTACCGGGGTTTGATTGCCGCGAATAACGCGCACATGCCTAATGGAACTATCGTTCTTTTTCACGGTAACGGCGGGACAGCTCTCGATAGGGGATTCTATCTGAAACCTCTCATGGATCTTGGTTTCCGGGTAATTCTTGCCGAATATCCGAAATACGGAGGCCGTCCGGGAAAAGTAGGCGAAAAGCCGTTTGTTGAGGACGGTCTGGAAACGGTTCGCCTCGCCTATAAACAATATAAAGAACCTCTTTATCTTCTGGGGGAATCGTTGGGCTGTGGCATTGCCGCCTCTGTGGCCAAGCAAACAACTACACCCATTGCCGGAATTATACTCATCACGCCTTGGGATACACTGGCTTTGGTCGCCAAATCTCTGTTTCCCTTCCTGCCGGTGACCATGCTGCTGACCGACAAGTATGACAGTATCGGCAATCTGCAATCTTTTCAGGGGAACATTGCCGTGGTCGGCGCCCTGCGAGACGAGATTCTGCCTGTCAAACACGCCTATAACTTATACGAGTCTCTGCCCGAGGGCAAAAAACGCATGTGGGTGATCCGGGGGGCCGGTCATAACGACTGGCCGTTTCACGTGGACGGCTCTTTCTGGAGAGAGATAACCGACTTCGTTAAGGTTGACTCTTTATGATTCAAAATTGACTTGATTAAATACTTTGTAAAGCGTATCGGAAATTCTACAAACAATCCTGGAGAGCATGGAGGATAGCGCCTATCTACCGCCGAGTGACCTTATCGCGTGTGTTACAAATCAGCGCGCTTTTGCTTTTACTATTTGTAGTGCTCAGCCTTGCCGCGCTTTGCCTCGGCGCGGTCCATATCGCTCTCTCCGATGTGGTCGGGGCCATCGTGGGCGCGCTTTCCGGTCAATCGTCTGCCTCTGAAGAGGAACTGATTTTATTTTCCGTACGTCTGCCGCGAATTTTATTTGCCGGAATTGTCGGCGCGTCTTTATCATTGGGTGGCGTGGTTTTTCAGGCGCTTTTGCGCAATCCGCTGGCTGATCCTTATGTGCTGGGCATTTCCGGCGGTTCGGCGCTGGGGGCCATTGTTGGAATTATTCTCGGCGCCTCTTCTTTTTATTTGGGCGTGCCGTTTCTGGCCTTTGGCGGCGCGCTGATTACCGTTTTTCTGGTTTTTATTGTAGCAGGCGGTTCCAGAGGCGTGCTGCTGGATAACTCGCTATTGCTGGCCGGTGTGGTGGTCAACTCTTTTTTTTCCGCTGCAATTCTTTTTGCGCTGTCCATCGTGAACAGCATGGAGTTGCATAGTATCAGCTTCTGGTTGATGGGCGATCTTTCCCGCGTGGCACTGAAAGAGATCGCCGTTGCCGCTTTATGCCTGCTTGCCTGCTTTGCAATTCTTTACATGCAGGCGCGCAAACTTAATTTAATGGTGCAAGGCGAAGAAACCGCTCTGCAGTTGGGCGTCAATGTCCGGGCAACGAAATACATGCTCCTGATTGTGACATCGCTCATTACGTCCGTGGCTGTTTCGCTTGCGGGTATCATCGGCTTTGTCGGCATCATGGTGCCGCACATGATGCGTCTGGTGTTCGGCTCCGATCATCGATTGCTGCTGCCTGCGGCGGCGCTCTTCGGCGCGTCTTTTCTGGTTGCGGCCGATACGCTGGCGCGCATTGTTATTGCGCCCGCCGAGTTGCCGGTCGGCGTGATTACCGCGCTTTGCGGCGCTCCCTATTTTATTTTTCTCATGAGAAGGAAGGACTGCGATTAGTGTCGATCATTTGCGCGCAAAATATTTCTTTTCGCTACACGAACAAACCTGTCCTAAACGATGTGTCGTTTGCTCTGGACGAGGCGCGGATCGTCGCGGTGATCGGACCGAACGGCTCGGGCAAAACCACGCTGCTCAAAATTATCAACGCCACGCTTTTTCCGAATACCGGCCAGATGCTCATCGAAAGTCGAAACACGCGACATTGGTCGCGTCAGGAGGTCGCCCGGACCGTGGCGATTGTTCCGCAGGAGTCGCCGGCAATTTTTTCATTTTTCGCAGAGGAAATTGTCATGATGGGACGGTTTCCTCATCTGCGCTCCTGGGCATTTGAAGACAAAAAAGATTGCCGGATCGCCCGCGAAGCAATGGCCAAAACGGACTCGCTGTCATTTGCTCACTGTCGTTTCAATGAACTCTCCGCCGGCGAAAGACAGCGCGTGCTGATTGCCCGCGCTCTCGCGCAGGAACCTAAAATTCTGCTGTTGGATGAAAGCACCGTTTTTCTGGACTTGAAACATCAGGCACAGTTTCTGGCGTTGCTTCGCGAGCTTAACCGCGAGCAGCAGCTGACGGTTATCTTTGTGACGCATGATATCAATCTGGCCGCGCAAAACGCCGACCAGATTCTTTTGCTTTACAATGGGAAAAAATATGCTATAGGAACTCCCGCGGACGTTCTTACCGCGCGAAACATAAAAGAGGTTTACGATGTCGATGTGGGAATCGATCAAAATCAGCATAATGGATCGCCCAGAGTGACATTGTTAACCTGATAAAGATTGCCAATAAAGGAAGCCGGTTAAATTCCGGCGCTGCCCCGCAACTGTAAGCGGAACGAAATCCACAAAAAGCCACTGACGCCTGACGTTGGGAAGGCGTGGAGAGTAGGCCGCCGCAAGCCAGGAAACTTTATGGACAGTCTCACCTACTTTAATCCCGAGGGGGAAAGGAGAAGCTCCATGAAGAAGATCCTGTTTTTTGTTCTGTTGTTGTCGTTGGTTTCTGTTTTACCTTTATACGCTCAAAACCCAAAGGAGGATGAACCTGTCAGAATGGGCGAGGTCGTCGTCACGGCCACGCGCGATACACAGGAAATCCGCAAAACACCCGCCAATGTCACCGTCATCACCGCCGAAGAAATCAGTAAATCCGGTGCGACAACTGTTGTTGAGGCTCTCGATAAGCTCGAAAGCATTCAGTTCCGGACTTACAGCGGCAATTCCTCACAAGCCATGATCGATATAAGAGGGTTCGGGGGCGACAATCCTTACGGGAAAGCCCTCATTATGCTGGACGGCCGCCGATTGAACCGGACGGACATGGC
>CAYGNV010000218.1:0-4447 GCA_964351355.1 uncultured Smithella sp. | reverse complement strand
TGATGATTTTTCCGGTTTCCCTGCCGTCGTAAAACTTGTAGCGGGATAGAATATGCCAGGAATACAGGCAAGTAATGCCGTAATAATTAATAGCTTAGAAACAGTCTGTGGTTTTTGGTACACCTTCATTATTAAGCCTCCTGAAAGCGGCAGGTAACACTACATTTCACGAAATAGCTGCCTTCGAATGCTTTCATGATTTAATGATCTTCGACATCAGATCCCCCCTTTATTTTTTTCAAAAGATTCATTGAGAATGACATCATCCGATCCATAAGTTAAACGATCTGCCCCTGCATAGACATAACCGGTGTTGCTTCGCACATAACCTAAAAGTGTGACGTTGTATTCTCTGGCCAAATTCACGGCGGCAGCCGTGGGAGTTGATCGGGAAACAAGAACCGGAGCACCAAGACGAATCACCTTGGTGATAATTTCGGAAGAAACCCGGCCGCTGACAAACAACATTCCGGTTTCAACCAGGGCCATCTTATTATTTTTCAGAAGGACGCCCCCGATTTTGTCAAAGCAGTTATGCCGCCCGATATCTTCATTGAAAACGGAAAAGTCCGGGTGTTGGAAAAGAACACTATGCACACCACCTACGCTCTTGTAAATCTCCGATTGTCGCTCGAATTCTTTCATGACGTTTAAAATATCACATATGGAATATTTATCCTGATTGGCAACAGGCAGGAATTTTTCGTGCTTGAGCGGATTGATATAGGTAAAGCATTTACCGCAGCCGGATGTCACGCTGCGCAGACTCTCGCACTTCTCAACGGATCTTCCGGGAACAAGATTGATCATGACGGCAAAGAGACGTTCATTATAAGAAATATCGGCAACATCGTCGATGGCATCGATTACGCCTTCACTGTAGAGAAAGCCCAGCGCCAGTTCCTCGGTCAGTTGATTGAGGCATAGAAGCGACGCGTATTCTGTTCCGTTGATGTATATTTTCAGCGATATTTCGCCGATGACATCTTTTTGGCCCTCGCGCAAAGTGATCACACCATTATCTGAGATAATCTCTTTTACGTCGAATGTGCCGTATAATCGCTCATCCATGATTCTTCCCTCCGCATTTTGATGGCGTCCGCATCCTGCGTTTTATCCTTCCGCCCTGACCGCTGCCGATGCTTCGTCCGATATTGAGAATACGCGTGGAAAGACACGACGCGCAGGCTTCGGATGTTTCATGAATGCAGGCCTTGTTGGGATAGATTTCATACATTACACGGTATTGCGGCAGTGTCAGGTTGGGCATCACGATATTAGCGCCACGCATGAGCCCGAGTTCGCGGCCGTCCGCCTTGTTGAGGCTGGCCAGGGCTGTTGTACTCGGGATGTTTGCTTCCGGGCAGACCAGACGTGTTAAGGCAATCACTTTGTAGGTCATTTGTTCGGTATTCGGCACTTGATTGGCTGAAGCATCCGGCAAACACCGACCCAGCGGTGTTTCCGGATGAGGAATGAACGGGCCGACGCCGATCATGTCGAGATCCAGCGTGCGAAAGGCAAGGATGTCGCGGGCAAGGTCTTCGTAGGTCTGGCCGGGGATACCGATCATGATGCCGCTACCCACCTCGTAACCCAGCTTTTTCAGATTCGCCAGAATTGCAAAGCGGTCCGATGGGTTGTCGCCCAGCGGTGGATGAATCCGGCCGTAGAGATCCCGGTTGGAGGTCTCAAAGCGAATGAGATAGCGGTTCGCGCCCGCCTCGCGCCAGGCAATCAAGTCTTCATTCGGACGTTCCCCGAGGCTCAGAGTCACAGCCAGGGTCGTTTCCGCCTTGATCCGCCGGATCAGCCTCGACATCCACTCGCGCGTAATGCCATAATCTTCACCCGCCTGCATGACAACGGTTCCATAGCCGAAACCCACGGCCTTCCGCACACAATCCATAATCTCTTCTTCGGTCATGCGATAGCGTTCAATCTGACGGTTGTCGGCGCTGATACCGCAATAACCGCAACGCCTGACGCAGATATTGGAGACTTCGATCAGACCACGCAGATGGACCTGATCGCCCACATAGACAATGCGCGTTTCGTTGGCCTCGCGCCAGAGCGTCTCCAGTTTCCGTTCATCTTCTTCGCGAAGCCAATTTATGATTTCCTTTTCATTCACCATAAAATCCTGCTTTTCAACCCAGACGTAAAGCGTCCCATGTTTCACGGGGCTTTCTTTGTGTTTTAAATAAAATGGAATGACCATCCGGATATGTTGTTTTCTTAACCCGGTATGACAGTTTTGCATCCTGACTGTGCGCGGCAATCATCTCGCTTATCGTTTTTTCTCTTTCTCCGTCCAGATGACCCAGAGCCAGAATTGACGGCCCCCGGAAATTATCCGGCTGAAAAATACTTTGTCCGTCTTTGACCAGGGTAAAAAGTCGTTCATTTTCTTCCTGCTTGCGGCCCAGAATAATCTTGAGATCAGGATACAGACGGTAGTGACGACCCAGTGTCAAAAGAACTAAATCGGTATGGTTGTAATCGGGCGTGTGATCAAAAAGATCACGCAGACGGGCGGCAATGACTTTGTCGGTTAAGAGGCAACCACCTGCGGGGCAGGGGAAGTCCTTGACCCCCAAGCTACCTGCCAGTGCAAACTGCTCTTTTCGACCCCGCCCTGAGATATTGAGTAGTTTATCACGATCCACAATGCCTTCGCGTTCAGGCAGGGTGGGGTCAAAGTGCTGCGCCGAAAGAGGCCGCAGGATCAAGTCTTGCAATCCGCTTTCCTTTTCAATCAAACGAATAGTATGCCTCTGCTGGGACATCGGACGTTGGCCTAATACTTCTCCGGTGATCACAAAAGAAGCGTCCATTTCGGGCATCATTTCTTTGACCTTGCGCAGCATGTAGATGCGGCAATCGATGCAGGCGTTCATGGCGCTGCCGTGTCCGTGCGGCGGATTTTCCACCATTTTGATGTAGTCCATTCCCTTGTGGATGACGGAAATGGGAACGGAAAATTCTTCGGCAACTTTGCGCGCATGCATTTTGCACCCCGCCGTTTTCGGCGAACAGTTACAAAAAACACTCGTGAAATGGACGGCCGTGACATCGATGCCCTGGTCGATCATCAGTTTTACAGCCAGAGTACTGTCTAACCCCCCGGAGAGCAAGGCCACCGCCTTTTTGTTGAGACTCATTTTCGTTATTTCCTTTAAGTTCTATTACCGCCTAAGCTGCCGTCCAATCCGTCACGTAAAAACCGGCTTTGGCAATCATGTCCATATCTTCTTCATATCCCTGGCCGGGAGTGGTCAAATACCCCTTCGTAAAAATGGAGTTTGCCGCATAAAGAGACAGTACCTGCATCGACCCCAGACACGCTTCCCTTCCGCCGGCCACGCGAATTTCTTTATCCGGATGAACAAAGCGAAACATGGCCAGCGCCCGTATACAATCAGCGGGGGTCAGCCGGGTCAGGTTTTCCAGAACGGTTCCCGGACGCGGATCAAGGAAATTCAGCGGGATGGAATCCGCCTCAACGTCACGCAGGGCATAGGCCATCTCTACACGATCTTCCAAAGATTCACCCATGCCGATCAGACCGCCGCTGCAGAGTTCCATGCCGGAGGCTTTGACGATTTCAGCGGTTCTCCTGCGATCGGCAAAACTGTGTGTCGTACAGATGGATGGGTAAAATCTTTCCGATGATTCCAGATTGTGATTGAAACGATCCACACCGGCTTTTTTCAACTTCAGCGATTGCCCGACAGTTAACAGGCCCAGTGACGCGCATATTTGAATCGGGATTTCATCTTTTATCCGACGCGTCGCCTCGCAGATGATATCAAGCTCTTCGGGTTCGGGCGCCTTGCCGCTTGTTACGATGCAGTAACGCATTGCCTTCAGACGATGTGCATCTCGCGCACCTTCAACAAGTTCTTCCACTGTCTGAAGTGCATAACAAGGCGACTCCGTCTTCGCGCCACCGGCCTGACTGCAAAAAGCACAGTCTTCCGTGCACAAGCCGCTCTTCGCATTCTTAATGACATGAACGGTGACATTGCGTCCAAAGTAATGCCGGCGAAGCAGGAAAGCGGCATGAAGAACATCCAGAAGATCATCATCTGAAGACATCAGCAGTTCAAGCGCCTCCGCCCTTGAAAATGCAAATCCTTGCAGAGTTCTTTGCGCACGTTCGGACCAAAACATTTATCTTTTACTCCTGTCATCTAAATTTGTGAGATTGAAGTAAATCCCCCAATACACCTCGTAATCCCTGATCTCCTTAACAAAGGTGGGAATCCGGGTAGGCAGGGTCTTGTATTTATAAACGGATTCTCAACTCAAGAACAGGTGAGTCTTCTTGCTTGAGAGTTATCTCCATTTCCTTACCTTTTCGATCCATCAGTCCATATCGTCCTTTTCAGATTTGCATTGGAGAAATCGCATCGATCACATTTTTTGGTAGTCTTTAATTGCT
>CAYGNV010000217.1:0-4462 GCA_964351355.1 uncultured Smithella sp. | reverse complement strand
GCTGCCTGTTTTTCTGCCATGTTTTTGTATTGGTTTAATTCCAGGCGCTTTGTGGCCAGGACCTTACGCTTTGCCGATTGGATGTCCTGTTGTTCGGTCAGCCGGGCGCGGGAGGCTTTCAATAATTCCTCTTTTGCTGTGATCTGCTGTAACAACTCAATCCCGATAGCATTCAATTCAGCCAGCCGGTTTTCTTTCTCAATTTGTAATTGCATGAGCCGATCTTGCGCGGCCGGCAGTTCGTCTTTTGCCTTCAGCGCGGCTACGGTAAACGAACAGGATTTGCTTGTGCATTCCTGATCACGGACATCCAGTGTCTTTAATTGACCTTTGTATCCGTCAATCCGCTGGACAATGGTTGAAATCTCCCCTTTGATAGCGGTGATTCTTTCGTCCTTGCTGGGGACCGGCAATCTATGGTTTAATTCCTGAATCTCTTTTTCGTATGCGGTGACAACAGCCTGTTCACCCGCAATGGCGTTGGCGATTTGCTCAATGGCCTCCGTCAGTGATTCGATCATTTCTTTGCAGTCTTTTTCGTTCTGAACGGCTGCAAATATCGCGGCTTCACTGGCCAAAATAGCGTCGGCGTCGGCTATCTCACTGGCAATGGTTTTATAATCCGCTCGGAGTCCGGAAAGCTTTGTTTCGGCTGTCGCGCCTTCATCGATCATGTTTTTACGCATGGCGAAAAGATTATTCGTCATTGTTTCCACCTGGGCGGTCAGCACTTCATTCCGGGCGATAGTTTCTTTCATCCCCTCGCGCTCCTTCTGCGCTGCGGTCAATTTCTCGCCCAGGGTGGTTTTATTTGCTATCTGTTCGGCAAGCGATACGTTGAGCCGGTCGATTGCTTCTTGCGTTCCCTGCGCTCCCTCAGTTCTTTTCCGCAGGGCTTCCAGTGAGGTTTCGATCTGTGACGCTTTCCCAGCCAGGACGTTGATACATTCCTTTGTGGTTGCCTCAAATTCTTGCAGCCGGCCCAGGCGGAGAAATTCAGCGAACAGGGTTTTAAGTTCTCCGGTCGTCATGTCTGATAATTTTGTTGAATTCTGTGAGCAGAAAACACTGTTGTAAAAAAGTTCCGGAGATCCGAATAATTCTTTTACATATTTTGCATAGGCGCTGATTTTTCCATTAATTTCGCTGTTTCCGTTTTTCCACAGGAAGCCCTCGGATTTCCCGCTCTGGCAATCGATCTTTAATAAAGTTCGGTAATGGTCCCCGTTATAGACGAATGATAACTCACGTTCTGAATCTCGCAGGAATGTATGATTATAAAGAGCGCCACTTCTGGATGCGAGGCAGTTAAACGGCGAAAGCGACTCAATCAGGGTGCTCTTGCCCGTTCCGTTTTGGCCAGCAAGGGCGATTAATCCGTCATGCCCTGTAAAATCAACTTCAATTTCATCCAGTCCAAGGCCGCGCTTCACGCCGATCATGCCCTTAAGCCTTAATTTTTCTATTTTCATTATGCGGCCCTCACCAATTCTAAAGCCGGTTCGTTTTCCAGTTTATCGGCTTTTCCCAATATGCTTTCACTCACGACTTCATTCTTCAGTGCCGCCATGGCGATAAGTTTGTCCCGGAGTGTTTCTGCTTTCAGGACGGTTTCGCTGCGGACTGTTTCACGGGGAACGCGAATGATGCGGATATCTGCATCGGCGGCGCCGAGTTCCCTTGCGAAAGCCTCGATATCTGATTTGTTTATCTTTGCCGCTTCATCCTGATAGACGGTGATGTCGTATCGGACAGACGCGCCCGCCACTTCCGCAGCGGTCATTATGTGTGTGTCGTCGCCTTTGGTGAAATCAGTGGAAAACCTGACCAACTTCCGGCATGGTGTCATTATAAAATGTGAAGTTATCCTAAACATAATCCCTCCTTTGGCATATCACCCCAATATTTTTGTTCAGCAAACTTTCTTGCTTTGGCGGCATCCTCAATAGACGTGAAGACTCCGAGGTAGATTGGTTTACCTTTAACGGCGATATGAGCCATATATTTTTGAGTAGCCTTGTGCCAAGAAACGCCCACAACCGCGTTTTTGCCGTCTTTTCTTTTCCTTGTGTTTCGTGATTGCTCAGCCGGGGTAGCCCATTTGCAATTGTATGGTTCATAATTACCGTTATTATCAAGGCGTTCAATTGAATAAGTTGGGTCTGGCCGAGTCCCCATATCAGCAAGAAAATTCTCAAAGGTGTCCCATCTTCCACAAACAACAATTCCGCGCCCACCGTAATGAGGATACCCAGTGCTTTTTTTATTTCTGCATCGTTTTATCATTCCGCACCAAATTTCATACTCGGGCGTTTTCGACTTTCCGTGAGTTATGTTGATTGCCCTTGAGGTATCATTTCTCAGACATCCACAAGACTTTACGCGGCCTCCCTTAAGGTGCGTGGACCTGACGTTTGCTGTCTTTCCGCAATCACATAGACAATTCCAGACGACTTTATTGTCGTTGCTCCGCCCGTGCTCAGAAACGACCAAAAGGCGCCCGAATTTCAATCCTTGTAAACTTGATTTATTCATAATTGTTGCCCAATCTCGTGAATATAAAAGCCATGGTTATGTATTTCTCCGTAATTCAAGGGGAAAAGAGACCCAGAATAGAAAACGTTTCGCGGCAGTTCCTGGGGCAGATGTATATGGCCACACATAATGACATCAGGGTTTGCGAGATTGAGCTGATCCGTGCTGACCTCAATGTCCATGCCCGTCATAACTTGCTGATTTGATAGTTTCGCTCCCGATATTGAACCATGATAAACGAGTATGTGCGGACAAGAATATTGTGCAGTTTGAGCGCCAAATCCAGAGAATAAAAGGCCCAATGCCTGCGATATGCTTTCGTTTGATTCCGAGATTGAGCCCTGGTTAAAGAATTGCTTCGTAGGCTGAGGGATGAGGGTGATAATCGCGTCCGGTTCGCCGTTAGAAGGCATATCCATTCGGTAAAGAAAGGAATGCTTCTTGATCATTTTTACCTGAATAGGGGTAGATGCCACGATGACAGGATATTTCCCGCGAGCATATTGCAAGATCTCGGGAGCATTTCCATCATGACTTTCGGTTCCCTTAACGATTGCAACGGGGCATATGTTGGCCAACCTGGAAACGGTCTTGATGATCAACTTTGCCGCCTTGCTATCGAGTTTTATGTCCCGCGAGTCAAAACAATCTCCGGCTATAACCGTAAGATCGACTTTTTCTTTTTCAATGGTATCAACTGCGAAATTTAAACACTTTTCGATTTCTTCAATATCTTTGTCGCGTCCGTGTAAATCTGCGAGATGTGCTGTTTTAAACATTTTCCGGCCTCCTTTTTTTAGTGGGCTCCCAGCAGAGCCCTATCATACCTAGGTTTTTCCAATCCTTCTTAGTTAAGGTTTATGGTTTCCCGTCTGCGTTACTGGCCACAAGCGGCTTCAATAAGGAATTTCTCCAAGGTTATTTTTGTCCGGCAATGATCGAATGTGGTTAAACAGTCCGACTCGTTTGTCCCTGGGGATATCGCCAAGAAATTTCGCTCCGGCGCGTTGCTGAAACCCGGCCAGGTCGTAGCCTTTGACGAGCGCAACATCTGTGAGCGTTTTGCACTGCCCGAGATCATCTGAGTTCATGAAGTCGATCATGCTGGAATCGGGTGCAGGTTTTTTGTCGTCTGGCGGTGGATCATCGGGCGGCGGCGCCTCTTCTTCGGTTTCCGCTGGCAGCGCAGTTATGTCTATTGGTTTGCTCTGCCTGATTTCCTGATCGAGCGCCTGGGGACCATATATCCCGGTCATTGCTTTTATCGAAGCGTCAACAAACTGCTTGCGCACAGCGGCGTCGGAGTAATCCGGCCGGAAAACGATACGAGCCATGACAAACGGTTTCTGTAATTCCGTGGTTGTGTAGGCCTGTTTGAGCCCCAGGAGCATTCTGAGCACGCGGTTCATTGCTCCGGCTTCACATAATTTCAGTTTATGTTTTCGTTTTTGCAGCATGTCGCGTTTCGTGAGCTCATCGACCTTTTCCGGGATGTTTGAAGGCTTGTCTTTCCAGGATGAAATCTTTTTGAAGTGACCGTCTCGGATCTCTTCTTCCAGGACTTCAAAATCCATGTCGTACTCGGCGCTGAAGAAAACCGGCTGGCCGTCTGCCTTTTTTATTCCGCCAACGGCTTTATAGGCGATATAATTTCTATCTGATCCGTTATCAACTCGCCTAGTTTCAGTTGGCGACCAGATAACACCGGCGCAAACAGACAGCTTCATTAATGCTTGTTTCGTTGGCCGCCACTTTTTGTTCGGACCGGCGGCGGTGAAGTCATGCGGGTAAACATCCCCATCGTCAGGGTTTGTGGAAAGTGTGACTGTTTCGATAATCGGCTGGTGAAATTCCGAAAGCCCAGCTATGTGAGTGCTGGGCATAAGCAGATTGCAGCCCTGTTTTTTGTACGTCTCTAACTCTGTTG
>CAYGNV010000216.1:0-4464 GCA_964351355.1 uncultured Smithella sp. | reverse complement strand
GAATTGATCAGCCCCACCATGCTGTAGGTCTGAACAAAATTCCCCCATGGGTTACCCGTGCGCGGATCAACATGTTCTGCCAAAAGCCCATGCCGGTTGCGCCGGGACAAAAGATTTTCAAACAATGTGCGGGCTTCGTCGCTGCGGTTCAGCGCGGCCAGCGCATAGATATACCAGAAGGTGCAAACGACAAAGGCGTTCTCCGGAACGCCGAAATCATCGGTCTCAATATAGCGATAAATATAGTCGCCATGCTTGAGTTCGCGTTCTATGGCGGCCACGGTTTGGGCAAAGCGCGGATCATCCGCGGTCAGAAAGCCGATGTCGTGGAGCAGGAGAAGACTGGCATCAAGCGATTCGCCGTCCAGTGAGGCGGCAAAAGCCTGCTTTTTTTCATTCCAGGCGCGCCGACAAATGGTTTCATGGATGAGATCCGCCTGGGTTCGCCAATAGACGGCGCGATCCGCAAGACCGATATAAACGGCAATTCTGGCCAGGCGATCGCAGGCCGCCCAGCACATGACGCTGGAAAAGGTATGAACGCGCATAATGCTTCGTGTTTCCCATGGCCCGGAGTCCGGCTGATCATGAACGGCAATCGCTATTTCACCGAGGGGTTCCAGCCGAGTAAAGAGGGCGGGGCCTCCCCGGTGCGACAGGCGTCGGTCAAAGAAGACATGGGCCACCGCCAGGATGGCCGAGCCGTAAACGTCGTGCTGAATCTGCTCGCAGGCCTGATTGCCGATCCGCACCGGCCCCATGCCCCGGTAGCCGGGCAGGCTGCCCAGTTCACATTCATCCAATCTGGCCCTGCCGTCGATGCCATAGACGGGCTGGATGCGGCCTTTGGGCGATCCGGCAACCACATTAATCAGATAGTTTAAATAGCGCTCCATGGTATTGGTTGTGCTGAGTCGATTGAGCGCATTAACAACGAAGTAAGAATCGCGCAACCAGCAATAACGATAATCCCAGTTTCGTCCCGACCCCGCCGCTTCGGGGATGGAGGTGGTCATGGCCGCAATAATGGCGCCGGTATCCTCGAAGGTGTTGAGTTTCAGAGTGATCGCGGCGCGGATGACCTCTTCCTGCCATTCGTAGGGAATGGATAAATCTCTGACCCAGTCACGCCAGCTGTGAATGGTTTCATTTAGAAAATTCTGCGAAAGCTCGTCGATGGCTGCCGGGATGGTTTCATCAGGACCCAGAATAAGCGTAGCAGCGGTTTCGAGGAAAAAAGGGAGTTCCTGGAGCACCGCAGTGACGGAGATGTCCGTGGTCAGCCGTAAAATCCAGGATGGCGCCACGTAGCGAATATGATGGCTGCCGTGGGTAATCGTGCAGCTTTGACTGCCGTATTCGCATAAGGGTCGAACGCGCACGCAGATGCGCGGGTTGCCGCTGACGCGGCGAATCTGGCGGATGATCATCATGGGCATGAACATGCGGCCGTATTGATAAAAGCGGGGCGAGAAGTCGGTCACTTCAATCACGGCGCCATGCCTGTCCGTCAGGCGGGTCAAAAGAACAGCCGTGTTGGGCAGATAGGACTGACGGGCCTCCACCTGGTCCAAAAGCTCCACGACGCAGTAGCCTGTGCCTGTACCGTCGGGATGTTCGTTCAGAAGGGAACAGAAAACCGGATCGCCGTCAAAACGGGGCAGGCAACTCCAGACAATTTCGCCCCGTTCATCAATGAGCGCTCCGATGCGGCAGTTGCCGATCAGGCCAAGTTCAAGTGAATTCTTCATGTGGTTTCCCCCTGTGTGGATGAGTCGGTTTCATGATGCAAGCTCGTTCCAGATCAGCGCCGCCGCCCCTAAAATTGCGCTTTTGCCCGTTTCCAATCCGGATGGCAGGAGTTTCGCCGTCCCCCGAAAGGCCCTGAACATAAAATCTTTCATGTATCGTTCGGCGGGTTTCAGGAGAAGATCCCCCGCTGCGGCTAATCCCCCGGTCAGGAAGATGGCCTCCGGGCTTAAGTGTGCCACGGCATCGGCCAGCTTCATCCCCAGAATTCGCGCCGTGCGATCAAAGGCTGCAAGAGCGATGAAATCGCCTTGCACGGCCAGGTTGAAGATTATCTCCGACGTCATCTCTTGATAACTCATGTTTCTTAGCGGACTCGGTTCGGATCGTTCGGCAAGCAGGGTGAAAGCCGTTCTTATCAGGCCTGTAGCTGAGACGTAGGTTTCCAGGCAGCCCCGTTTTCCACATCCGCACTGTCGCCCGTCCGGATCAACGATGGTGTGGCCGAGTTCTCCGGCAAAACCGCTGGCGCCTTGCAGCAGATGGCCGTCGACCACGATACCGCTGCCGAGACCGGTGCCCAGGGTGATGACCAGAAAGTGCTTCATGCCGCGGGCGTTGCCGAAAAGCATCTCTCCCATGGCAGCAGCGTTGGCGTCATTGGTGATGGCGACGGGCAGGTCGTAATATGTTCGAACCAGTGCAACAAAATCGACCGTTTTCCCCCAGTTCAGATTGACGGCATTTTCGATAGTGCCCCGATCGTGATGGGCGTTGGGCGCGCCGATGCCAATTCCGCGCAAACGATGCTGCTGTGGCAGACGGGCTCTGACGGATTCAATATTTTGATGAACCAGGGAGACAAAAGTTTGCGCAGAAGCCTCTGCCTGTGTGGGCATGGATGTCGTGTTCAAGAGGGCGCCTTGGCGATCCACAAATCCAAAGGAGGTTTTTGTCCCACCAATATCGATGCCCAGCACCAAGTCTCTGGCTTGCATTCAATCCTCCCAAGATTCAGTGTCATTAAAAAACGGATACGCGAATTGATTGATAAGAACTTCCTTTTTGTGGGGTGAAGTATATTAAGCGATCTCTTGTGTGTCAAGAAGATTTTAGGCACAAGATATGGGATGCTGTATGGATGACCCCGCTGAAGGTATTTTGCAACATTCGTTCTATTGAGCAATCTACTCACCTTTCGGTCTGTTCAGACGCCAAGAAGGCCAATTCAACCGGAATTCAGGCAAGCCTCTCCATTACACATATTTTAAGATGCGTTAGAAAATCATGACTGGATGTAATCATCCCATACCCTGAAGGGCACGAGTGAGTATTCCGGGTCGCCGTAGATAATATCAGAGTGTGGTTGGATTTGGAGATCAGAAGTGGCGTATTCGATATTTGGCGGGTCGTGGATTTTCGGCGGCGGCCTTGATCGGACAAGCCATAGTCCCAAATGGATGAGAATTTCCCGGATAACCAACGGATCTTCGATGAAACTGATGATTCGCATGCTTCCCTTGCATTTGGGACAGATCAGGGGATCAACTTCGTATATCTTCTGAATCAGTCTGGCCCAGTTCTTACGGAATGCCTTTGAATTTCCCTCTGGTTCAAGAATGCAGGGGATGACATCATCTGTTCCTTTTTCTTTCCGTTTCCCCCGTGCAACGTTGCTGTAATAGCCGTAGTACCGCACCATCTGCTCGCCCCTGTTCGGGATATGTGAACACATAACCTGAAGGTCACGCGTAACCTGAAGGTCACGCGTCGCCGCCAGCCATTCCAATGCGGGGAAGCTCTTGCTTGTCTTTCTGTCCTTGCCTGTATAGACGACCGTCCCCTCCTGTTCCAAATATTTCATCCGTTCCTGAGAGAAAGACGCCCTGATGATGTAACGTGCCAGATTTTGCATAGCTGTATCATCATTGGGCAAGATGCGGTTGCCGCAGAAGACATTGAATCCGGAATGTTTCCAAGCAGAGAGCACCCTGACCATTTCTTCCGTGATCTTGCCTTTTTTCAGGAGCATTTTGAAAACATTGTGCCGGAAGAGAGCCTCCAGCTTTTTCAGTTCCAGCGGCGGCGCAACCCGGAACATACCTTTTTCTCCATAAAAGCAGCCGTCCGTCAGAAGGACGTGGCAATGGGGATTGAACCCGAGAAAGTCGCCGAAGGTCTGAACGGCGATGACCGCCCCGGGGATGGGTTCTGTTTCGGGCACAACCTGCTGAATGAAGACTTTCAAAGATTCCCAGGCGCAGCGGCTGAGGGCGGCGAGAAGTTTTCGATCATATAGAAAGTAACGGCGAAGCATTTTGGGTATGCTGAATATGAAATGACGGTGAGGCACCTTCTTTAGGACATCCATACAGAGCCATTCCCCGAATTCCGCGACGCGCTTCTGATACCCTGAAGGACACGCGTGGCAGGACGGGCAGAAATGGCGGCGTTTACAGGAGAAAGCCAAAAGGTATTCGTGGCCGCAGTCTTTGCATTTTACCCTTGCAAAGCCGTGGCTCGGATCGCCGCAATCCAGGTAACGGTAGATCACTTTTTCGATATACGGTCGCCAGAAGCCGTAATCCCGCGTGAAATGCTCATCGTATTCCCGCACGAAAATTTCAAAATAGTCCTCTACGCAGTGGTAATAGTCCGAGTCTTGCGGGTGGCGTGGCCGGTATTCGGCTGCTGGCAATGACATGTCTTCCTCGC
>CAYGNV010000215.1:0-4506 GCA_964351355.1 uncultured Smithella sp. | reverse complement strand
TTGCACGATTCCGGTAAGCAGATTGTCGTCACCAGCGACAAATTTCCAAAAGATATCCCTAATTTAGAGGGAAGATTGCGATCCCGGTTTGAGTGGGGATTAATAGCTGATATTCAACTGCCGGAAATAGAAACGAAAATTGCGATTATCGAAAAGAAAATGCAGGAAAGTAAACTTGAATTATCGCCCGTTGTTGCTCATTATATCGCTTCCAATGTCGAGTCTAATATTAGAGAATTAGAAGGTTTTTTGATCCGTATTTCCGCTTACTCCTCTCTTACCAATAAAGAAATTGATTTGAATTTAGTGAAGGAAGTGCTGAAAAAACTGGTTAAGCATAATAATAAAGAAGAAGTAAGTGTAGAAGAAATTATTAAAGTGGTCGCAGGTCGAATGAATATGAAAATTGTGGATATTAAAGCCCACAATAAAAACAAAAATCTCGTTTTAGCCAGGCAAATATCCATGTATCTTGCCAGGAAATTAACTAATTTCTCATATCCGGATATTGGTCAAAAAATTGGCGGCCGCGATCATTCAACAGTGATTTACTCTAATAATAAAATTTTAAAAAAAATAGATTCTGATTTAAATTTTAAAAAGATGGTTCAGGATATTGAAGATAATGTTATCCATAAAACGTAGTAGGGATTTAAACATTTCTTCCACAGGGGTTGTAAGTAAAAAGGAATGAAATAATACAAAAAATTATTACAATCAACATATCCACAAGACTTATTACTAATACTGATTCTTTATATTAAAGATAAAAAATAAAAAAGAAACAATATAATGGGAGGGAAGGATGGAATTTAAAATAAATAGAAATACCTTTCTGGAGGGTATTCAAAAAACTCTAGGCATTGTCGAGAAAAAGACAACAACACCCATTTTAAATAATGTGCTTTTAAAAACAGAGCACAATAAACTGAAAATCATTGCCACGGATCGTGAGATTAGCCTTATTTCCGATTATGACGCAGATATTGCGGAAAAAGGTGAAATTACCCTATCGGCTAAAAAACTCTACGAGATGGTCAGAGAAATCCAGGGAGATGTTATTCATTTTACAAAAAGCGCTAATAATATTGTCAAGGTGACGTGTCAAAGGGCGATTTATAAAATACCAGGGCTTCCGGCAGATGATTTTCCCAGTGTCGCGGACAGCCAGAATGTGCAGTTTTTTAATGTTACCGGATCAGTTATTAAGGATTTAATTAATAAAACATCTTTTGCAATGGCTTTTGACGAAAGCAGAAAGAATCTTAATGGGGTTTTACTGGAAACATCCTCTGACGGAACGAATCATATCTGGCGGATGGTGGCGACAGACGGGCACAGGTTGGCCGTTGCCAAAGCCAATACTGCAGAGCCCGGTCCGGAGATGACCAAGGGAATTATTATTCCCCGTAAAGGATTAATGGAAGTAAAAAAAATAACAGATATTCATGAAAATGTCAGTGTTGGTATATATAAGAATATGTTTGTGGTGAAAACAGAGAATACTATTTTGAAAGTTAATTTGGTGGATGCTGAATATCCTGATTATAAAAGAGTCATTCCAGCAGAAAAGGGGATAGGGGTGACTCTGGATAAAGAATTATTTCTTCATGCTTTAAAAAGAATGAATGTTGTTTCTTCAGAACGTTACAGTGGTGTGATTATATCTTTTACGTCTGGAAAAATGACCCTCAATTCAACAAACCTGGATGTCGGCGAAGCGACAGAAGAAATTGATATCAGTTATACAGGGGAAGATATGGATGTTGGATTTAATGTTAATTATGTCATTGACGCCGTTTCGGTAATATCGATGGATAGTATTATTATGGAAATAGGTGTTGGATTAAAGCCTACCATCATAAAACCTTCGGAAGGCGATAATTATTTATGTATTGTTATGCCGTTAAAAATATAAGAAATTTATTGATCCCGCTGCTGCGGGACGAGCGTTAATTCTCCGCAGCGAGCTCGCGAGGTGGGTTGATTGCAAAATTAGAAATTGGAACGGGTTTAAGGAGTTAAAAAGCTACTATGACAGAGATGTATAATGCTGATAGCATTAAAGTTTTAGAAGGTTTGGAGGCTGTTCGTAAAAGACCTGCGATGTATATCGGATCTACCAGTAAAGAAGGATTACACCACCTGGTGTATGAGGTTGTTGATAACAGTATTGATGAGGCGGCGGCTGGATTTTGTGATACTATTTCCGTTAAAATACGAGTTGATAATAGTATTGTGGTGGATGATAACGGTCGTGGCATCCCGGTTGATATACATAAAACAGAGGGTGTGTCGGCTGCGGAAGTTGCCATGACCAGGTTACATGCCGGCGGTAAGTTTTCTGATGACACCTATAAAATATCCGGAGGGCTGCATGGCGTTGGCGTGTCTGTTGTGAACGCCCTTTCCAAGACCTGTGAATTGGAAGTGCGCCGGGATGGAAATGTATATCGGCAAACCTATAAAATAGGCGTTCCGGATGGGCCTTTGCAGATGGTGGGAAAAACCAGAGGACGCGGCACGAAGGTCGCTTTTTTACCGGATGATGAAATTTTTGAAGAAACGGAATTCAGTTTTGATGTAATTGCCAATCGCCTGAGGGAGCTGGCGTTTCTTAATTCCGGCGTAAAAATTACACTGGTGGATGAGCGATCCGATAAATCAGCGGAATTTTTATATAAGGGCGGCATTATTTCTTTTGTTGAATATATTAACCGTAATAAAAAAACACTGCACAAAGATCCGATTTATGTGACGGGCGCCCGGGAAGACTGTGCGGTCGAAGTTGCTCTGCAATACAATGAAACATATCTGGAAAATATTTTTTCTTTTGCCAACAGCATCAACACGATTGAAGGCGGTATGCATATGGTTGGTTTTCGCTCGGCGCTCACCCGTGTGTTTAACAACTACGCAACCACCAATAAAATCATTAAAGACGGCAAGGAATCGCTGCGGGGCGAGGATTTGCGCGAAGGTCTGGCCTGCGTCATCAGCGTCAAAGTAAAAAACCCTCAGTTTGAAGGACAGACTAAAACCAAACTGGGAAATTCCGATGTGCGCGGTATGGTTGAAGGCATTGTGTATGAAAAAATCGGTTCTTACCTGGAAGAAAATCCGTCCATCGCCAAACAGATTCTTAATAAATGCATGGAAGCGGCTCGCGCCCGTGATGCAGCCCGCCGCGCCCGTGAATTGACCCGGCGCAAAAGCGCTTTGGAAGTAGGCGCTCTTCCCGGAAAGTTGGCCGACTGTCAGGAAAAAGATCCGGCACTCAGTGAAATTTATCTGGTCGAGGGAGATTCGGCCGGTGGTTCGGCCAAACAGGGGAGAGACCGGAAGAATCAGGCCATACTGCCGTTGCGCGGTAAAGTTCTCAATGTAGAAAAAGCGCGCTTTGACAAAATGCTGCAAAACGAAGAAATCAAAGTCATTGTTACGGCTCTGGGAACAGGCATCGGTTCCGGCGATTATGATGTGAGCAAATTGCGATATCATAAAGTGATTATCATGACCGATGCCGACGTGGACGGCTCCCATATTCGCACGCTGCTTTTAACCTTCTTTTTCCGCCAGATGCGGGAATTGATTGAAAGAGGATATTTGTATATCGCTCAGCCGCCGCTTTATAAAGTGGTGGATAAGAAAAAGGAACTCTATATTCAGAATGAAGATAAGATGAGAAGTTATATTCTGGAAAACGGCGTCGATAAAGTCAATTTATTAATGGGCGACGGCACGCCGTTTCCCGTCACCGGCAATAAACTGCTTGTCCTGATTAAAAAAATCATGCGCATCGGAGATCTGCTGGACCGTTTTGAAAAGGAGCGTCGCGACCGGAATCTGGTCCGTATCGTGGCCGGAGATCCGACGTTAATGGATGAGACGTTTCAATCCGAAAGTGAGCTTTTGAAAATTGCGGGCAGAACGGTTGTTGCTCTGGGCAGCGACATGGTTGTTGATTACCGGATTGAAGATGATCCAGATCACGGCGGCTATAAAATGGTTTTTGATCTTAAAAATAACGGGAAGATAATGACCACCTGCATCGACTGGGAAACATTCCGCACACCGCAGTTTGGAGAGATTAGAATATTATTGGGGCAGGTATCTATACTGGGCGAGCCTCCTTACCGCGATCAGTCTGATGAATCGGCCGCACCGATCATTCTGCCTTCCGCCCGCGCCCTGGTCGATCATCTCATCAGCCTGGGCAAGAAAGGCCTGACGCTCCAGCGCTACAAGGGCTTGGGTGAAATGAACCCGGAACAACTCTGGGAAACCACCATGAATCCCGAAAAGCGCACCCTGCTGCAGGTGGGTGTCGAAGACGCGGTGGTGGCCGATGAAATTTTTACCACGCTGATGGGCGATCAGGTGGAACCGCGGCGCGAGTTCATCTATCAAAATGCTCTGCATGTTTCCAATTTAGATATTTAGCGAGTTTTATCCCGCTTAAGCGGGACGAGCGTTGATTCTCCGCAGCTTGCTGCGATATAATGA
>CAYGNV010000214.1:0-4535 GCA_964351355.1 uncultured Smithella sp. | reverse complement strand
GTGCACCAGTTGCAGGCGATGCCCAGTATTTTCGGTTCAAATGACATAAACTATTTCCTTTCTGTGGTACCTAAAACTCCATGAGGCCTTCCATTTCAGCCAGAACCTGTTCATTCGTAAAGTGCCGCGCGATAATCGCCGAGGACGGACAGACCGATGCACAAAGACCGCATCCTTTACACAACGCCTCATTAATTTCGGACACGCCCTTTTGCACATTAAAGAACGGCGCGCTGTAAGGACAGACACGCACGCAGTTCTGACAGGCGCAGCACGACGCGGGATTTACAACCGCCGTGGTGGCTTCCAGCTCCATCTTGTCTTTGACGACAATCGTCAGCGCTTCCGCCGCCGCGCCGTAAGCCTGAGCGACCGTATCGGGAATGTCTTTAGGACTCTGACAGACACCCGCGATAAAAATGCCCTCCGACATGGTGGAAAGCGGCGCGAGCTTCGGATGACGCTCCATGAAAAATCCGTATTTGTCCGTGCTCAGATTAAACAGTCTTGCGACGTCTTTGGAATCCGCACGCGGTTTCATCGCGGGCGAAAGAACCACCATGTCCACGGGCAATTTGATAAATTTGCCCGTGATCGTGTCTTCCGCTTCCACAATCAAACGGCCCGGTTCATCGGCGCTTTCGGCCACGCGCGCGCCCTTGCCGCGAATAAACTTCACGTCCTCTTCAATAATGCGGTTGTAAAATTCCTCGTAGCCTTTGCCGGCGGCGCGCATATCAATGTAAAACTGATAAACGTCGGCGGATGTTTTTTCCTTGAACAGATGCGCGAATTTGAGCGAATACATGCAGCACACGCGGCTGCAATGCTCAAAGTTGTTTTTATCGCGGCTGCCGATGCAGTGAAAAATGGCGATGGCCTGCGGCTCCTTGCCGTCGCGCAGCGTCACTTTGCCGCCGGTGGGCCCCGCCGAATTGAAAAGTCTTTCCACTTCCAGGGCGTTATAGACGCCGGGATATCTGCCGTAGCCATATTGAAGAAGCGGCTTGGTGTCCATCAGGTCATACCCTGTGGCCACGATGACTGCGCCGACTTTCACCGTGGTGAATGTATCAGCTTGTTCGAAATCAATAGCTTTCTGTTCGCACACTTTTTCGCACAGGCGGCATTTTCCTTTTTTAAAGAAAGTACAGGAGTCCCGGTCGATAACCGGTTTTTGCGGCACGGCCTGCGGGAAAGGAATGTAAATGGACTTTCTTTTCACCAGGCCTTCATCCCATTCGGAAATTCCTTTGCCGGGGCATTTTTCCGTACAGGCCAGACACGCGTTGCACTTCGCATGATCCACATAACGCGCCTTCTGCCTCACGGTAATATCGAAGTTGCCGACGAACCCTTTGACCTCGCTCACCTCACAGGACGTCAGCATGGTTATGTTTTTGTGTTGCAGCACGTTATCCATCTTAGGCGTCAGAATACAGGCGGAGCAATCCAGCGTGGGGAACGTTTTGTCAAACTGCGCCATGTGCCCGCCGATGGTGGAATTCTTTTCGACGAGATAAACTTTCGTGCCGGTGTTGGCCAGCTCCAAAGCGGCCTGAATACCAGCGATGCCGGCGCCGACCACCAGCACATCGGGGTTGACGTCAATCACGCGCGATGTGAGTGGGGCCAGAAGCCTCGCCCGGCTCACCGCACCGTTTAAAAGTGCCTTGGATTTGGCCGTGCCTTCTTTAATGTCATGCGTCACCCAGGAGACCTGTTCACGGATATTGACAATGGACAAAAGATATTGATTGAGACCGGAGGCCGCCAGAACTTTGCGGAAAGTCTGCTCGTGCATCAAAGGCGAACAGGCCGTGACGATCACGCGATCCAGTCTATGCTCTTTAATATCATTGGCGATCATTTCCTGGCCGGGCGTGGAACACATGAATTTATAATCCTTCGCGACCACCACATCCGGCAACGTGGCCGCAAACTCGGCCAGTTCGCTCACCTGAACTGTCTTGGCTATATTCAAACCGCAGTGGCAAACAAAAACACCAATTCTGCTCATACACTCTCCCTAAACTTCACTATAATTTGCCTTACGCCTATAGAACAGGGGGACTTGCCACCCTTTAGTGGTGGTTGCAACCACCCATTCGGGTGGCAAGACCTCTTGTTCTAATTGGTGGCATCAAACGTTACAAGTATCCACAATGGGCTCGTCGATGTTGATCTCCAGGCTTTCCAGGAAAATCTCTGTTACATCTTTTACCTGAATCTGATCATCGGCATTGAGCGTCCGGATGCTGTCTTCAAACATGGTGATGCAATACGGACAGGACGTCGCCAGAATATTCGCTCCGGTCGCCAGCGCTTCTTCTATTCTCAGATCGCTTAAGCGCTCGCCCTTCATCTTTTCCATCCACAGTCCGCCGCCGCCGCCACCGCAACACATGCTCCGCTCGCGGCTGCGTTCCATCTCGACGAATTCGACGCCGGGAAGTGATTTCAGAAGATCGCGCGGCGCGTCATAAATACTGCTGTGCCGACCCAGATAACAGGGGTCATGATAGGTGACTTTGACGCCGCCAAAATCTTTTTTGGGGGCAAGCTTGCCCTCTTTTACCAGCTTCACCATCAGCTCGCTTACGTGGAGAACTTCATAATTCTCGCCATAATCTTTCTTAAAGGATGCCAGGCAGTGAGGCGATACGGTGATGATTTTGGTGACTTTGTTGGCTTTGAAATAGCTCAGATTGTTTTGTTTGAGCCTGTCGAAAAGATCCAGCTCACCGACTTTTTTCAAGCTCTCGCCGCAGCAGTTCACATCAACCGACGGCAGTCCCCAGCTTAAACCGGACAAGTTCAATATTTCGGCAGTCGCTTTTGCTAATTTTACATTGCGTGGATCATAACAGACCGTGCAGCAGCTCCAGAACAGATATTCCTTATCGGCGGAATAAAGAGGATACTTGTCTTTGGCCCAGTCATTGCGTTTAGCCTGATCGCCCGACCAGGGATTGCCTCGTGCCGACATACTGCCAACGAAGGATCGGAGACTCTGCGGGAGCATGCCGCCGCCGCTATAGACATTGCGGATGGCTGTGACAACGTCGATGATTTCCACACCACGAGGACAGCGATCCACGCAGAACTTGCAGGTGGAACATTCCCACATGAACTCCTCGATGCCGTCCAGACCGAGCTGTCCATAACGGATGAGCTTGCGGATATTAAAATGGGTCATCGGCGTCCAGGGACAGGTGCCGGTGCAGGTGCCACACTGGTAACATTTTTTCAGCGCCTCGCCGCCCGCCTCCATGATCGCCTGGGACATCTCCAGATAGGGTGTAACTGTTTGTGACATTCAACATCTCCTGTGTTTTTGCAGCCTTAAAAAAGCTTTTTCTGCTGTCCGCTAAACGCGTCGCCTTTTAACATGTAAAGGAAGAAATCGCAAACTCAAATTGCCGATAATACGTCATAACAGCGACCGCAGCATTCGCAGCATCAGCAACCGTCGGGTCGCCAATCTGTTCATGCCAAGGTTCTACGGGCAGATGACTGGTGACTTTACCGTGTTTTGTCAATAATTTTTAGAAATCCTATGCGTAAAATATGAAGAACTGGTTTGGTGTGGCGCTTGTGTTCAAGCAATGAGCGTCCGGTGCGTTTTGGTCAACTATTGGCAGATAACTGACAAAAAAAGGGAACCCGAAGGCTCCCTGATATAGACTCTGAATCTTTGTGATTGCTAATATTCCGGCGTCAGCATGTCCAGTTCCGCCAGGGAAAAGACCGGACCGTCCTTGCATACGTATTTACTGCCGACATTGCAGCGACCGCATTTGCCGATGCCGCACTTCATGCGCATTTCCAGAGACGTGATGATGTTCTCCTTGGAGAAACCCAGCTCAAAAAATACGGGCAAGGTGAAGCGGATCATGATGGGCGGGCCGCAGATCACCGCCACAGCATTTTCCTTGCTGGGCGCAACTTCCTTGCAGACGGTGGGTACAAACCCTTCCCTGCCCTTCCAGCCGGCGTCACCCTTATCAACAGTGACATTAAGATTCAAATCATTTCTTTTGCCCCATTCGGTTAACTCGTCTTTATAGAGCAACAGGCCGGGAGTTCTTGCGCCGTAAATAACCGTGATATTGCCGAAGCGCTTGCGGTTGTCATCGGCAATCATGTAATTGATGAGTGAACGCAGAGTGGTGAAAGCGAAACCGCCGCCGACGATGACAATATTCTTTCCTTCCAGAAATTCCAGCGGCCAGGAATTGCCCAGGGGGCCGCGCAAGCCCATCAGTTCGCCTTCTTCCATCTCATGGAGCGCCGTCGTCACCACGCCGGCCTTCTGTACGGTAAATTCGACATAGCCCTTCTGGGTCGGAGAGGATGCTATCCCGATGGGTGATTCGCCTTTGCCGTATATGGAGAGTTCGCCGAACTGACCGGGAATGTAAGCATATTTCTGCTCGTCTTCCGGATTGACGAATTTGAAACGGAACGTTTTGATGTCTTTGGTATCGACTTCAGTAATGATTTTATCCACAACTACGGGATAGGGTATATAC
>CAYGNV010000213.1:1952-4547 GCA_964351355.1 uncultured Smithella sp. | reverse complement strand
CTTGGACTGGTCGGCGAGTCCGGGTGTGGCAAGAGCGTCGCCTGCTTTTCCGTGATCCAACTGGTGGCGCAGCCGGCCGGGCGCATTGTCGGAGGCGAGATCCTTTTTGAAGGCGAAGATCTGTTGCGCAAATCAGAAAAGGAGATGGCACAGATTCGTGGTGAGAAAATTTCCATGATCCTGCAGGATCCGATGACGTCGATGAATCCGGTTTTTACTGTCGGCTATCAGGTGGCGGAGCCGATCAGGATCCATCAGAAGCTCAAGGGGTTGGCGCTCATGGAAAAGGTCTTGGAGATGCTGAAGAAGGTAGCAATTCCCTCCCCTGAGGTGAGGGCGAAAGAATACCCACACCAGATGAGTGGCGGCATGCGGCAGCGGATCGTCGGGGCGATGGCCATTTCCTGCCAGCCTAAAATCCTCATCGCCGATGAGCCGACAACATCGCTCGATGTCACCATTCAGGCGCAATTTCTGAAGCTGCTCAAGGAGATTCAGCAGCAATCCAATCTTTCCATGATCATCGTAACGCACGATTTCGGCATTGTGGCCCGGGCCTGTGACCGCGTGGCCGTTATGTATGCGGGAAAGATCGTGGAAACGGCCGGCACCGCCGAACTTTTCGATAAACCGACCCATCCATACACAATCGCCCTGATGAATTCCCTTCCCAGAATGGGAAAGAAGAGGGATAAGCTCTTCTCCATAGATGGGCAGCCTCCGGATCTTCGCACGTTGTCTGCGGGATGCAGTTTCGCGCCACGCTGTCCTCAAGCGCTCGATATTTGTCTTAAGGAATATCCGCCGGAGCGGATTGTCAGGGAGGGGCACTTTATGAACTGCTGGCTCCATCAGGAAAAGGGATGAATAATGGCTGACGTACTGGTTGAGGCAATAAACCTCAAAAAACACTTCCCCGTAACCAAAGGAATCATCCTGATGAAACAGGTGGGGGCGATAAAGGCCGTTGACGGGGTTGACTTCCGGATAAACAAGGGCGAGACGTTCGGTCTGGTCGGAGAATCGGGATGCGGCAAGACCACGACATCGAAGCTTATCCTGCTCCTGGAAAAGGCGACAAGCGGCTCCATCCTGTATAAAGGTAAAGATATTACCGCTCTGTCAGGGTCTGAGCTCAAGAAGCATCGGACATCCGTCCAGGCTGTTTTTCAGGACCCCTTCAGTTCTTTGAGTCCAAGGATGAAGGTAGGCAGCATCCTCGCCGAACCGATGACGGTGAATAATATCCTTTCACGGAAGGAAATTAAGGAGCGCATTGCCGAACTTCTCTATCTGGTCGGTCTGAGGCGCGACGGGGCTGACTTGTACCCCCATGAATTCAGCGGCGGCCAAAGGCAGAGAATCGCCATTGCCAGGGCTCTGTCTTCCCAGCCCGACCTGATCATTCTTGATGAACCGGTATCCGCCTTGGATGTATCCATCAGGGCTCAAATCATTAATCTCCTTTGCGATATCCAGAAGCGCCTTGCCGTAACGTATATGCTGATCGCCCATGATCTTGCTGTCGTGCAACATATGAGCACGAAGATCGGCGTGATGTATTTGGGAAATATCGTCGAGATAGCCGAAAGCGAGGAACTTTACTTCAAGTCGGTGCATCCTTATACGAAGGCGCTCCTGTCGGCCTCTCTGCCGCTTCATCCGGCCGATCAACGCGAGGAGATCATCCTTCCTGGGGAAGTGCCAACACCTTTCAACCCGCCGTCGGGCTGCAAGTTTCATCCGCGTTGTTTTAAGGCCAGGCCGATTTGCGCTCAAGAATCCCCTCCCCTGAGAGAAATATCCAGCGACCACCTGGTAGCCTGTCATATTGAGTAATGAAATTTCCTTGTGGTCAAAATATTCTCTTCACTGCTGGAAACGGAGACCTTCGATACTTTTATCAAAGTGCCAGAAGGCAGGATACCCGCAGGGAATGTGGCCGTAACCGCATCGTGGGTAACTGTCCCGCCCGAGGCAGCGGCAATATTCTTCGAGTCTGAAGAAATTTCCGTAATGTTGGATAGATCGGAAAAAGCCCCGCTCGTGCCTGACGACCCCCCGAACATCCTGCCAGGATAAAAAGCATTGTCAGTAAAAACAAAAAATACCGCCTGTAACAGATCTTTCCGGATTCATGGAATTGACCTCGATTCCATTTCACTTCGCCCCAGCCTCGGCCTCCGCCGCCGCGGGCGGCGGTTTGACGCTCTCGGGAATCGGCTCGACGCCGTATTTCCACTTCAGGAATTGCTCGCCGGTAGCCGGGAAGAGGCTGTAGGTGAGCAGATCCTCTTCCGTCTTGGCCAGCTCGCCGATCTTCTTCTTGTTTTCCACAAGCTCCGGTTTGAGGCAATCGGCGGGCCTCCCGGTGATTGGCGTCTGACCTCGCTTGTTGCGCTTCAGAACGACCTTCTGCACCTCCGGATCGATCGCCGTCGGGGTCCGGCCGTAGAGGCCATATATCAGATCGCTGAACTGGTTGTTGACCATCTTGTAGCGGCCGGCGACCACGTTCATCACGGCCTGAACGCCGACGATCTGGGATGTCGGGGTGACCAGCGGCGGGGTGCCGGCGTCCTTCCTCGTCCTGGG
>CAYGNV010000213.1:0-1852 GCA_964351355.1 uncultured Smithella sp. | reverse complement strand
GAGGTCCGCAGGGCATAGGGGGCCAGACAGGTATCGACAATGTCCACCCCGGCCTCGATCGCCTTGAGATAGGCCATCGAACCCAGGCCGCTCGTGTAATGGGTATGGAGGTGCAAAGGAACCTTCACAACCTTTTTGAGCTCGGTGATCAGAGCGTAGGCATCGTAGGGCGAAATAATTCCGGCCATGTCCTTGATGCAGATGGAATCGGCGCCCATCGCTTCAAGCTCCTTGCCCAGCTTGAGGTAGTAGGCCATGTTGAAGACCTCTCCCCCCATGTGGCGCTGCGTCAGCGAATAGCAGATCGCCCCTTCGAAATGCTTGCCGTTGGCCTTGATCCGCTCCACGCAGGTTTCAAAGTTACGGAGGTCGTTGAGGGCGTCGAAAACGCGGAAGATGTCAATGCCGATCTCACAAGACTTGTCCACGAAAGCCCTGACGACATCATCGGCGTAATGCCGGTAGCCCACCAGGTTCTGCCCCCGCAGGAGCATCGAAAAAGGCGTTTTTTTGATGTACTTTTTCAGAATCCTGGGCCTCTCCCAGGGATCTTCCGCCAGGAAGCGGTGCATCGTGTCAAAGGTTGCCCCTCCCCATACCTCCATGGCCCAAAAACCAATCTCATCCATCTGCTCGGCGATGGGAATCATGTCCTCGGTACGCATCCGCGTGGCATAAATCGACTGGTGACCATCGCGAAACGTATTGTCCTGAATCCTGACCGGATTGACGGGTCCCTCTGTCATGCTGTCTGTCATGGGTTATTTTCCTTTCTCTGATCACGGCGCTCTGGCCGCAGGTTTGACTTTACTGAACAGGTCGAATTTAAAGCAAGGAAATTATAGCCGCGAAAATTCGGAGTGTCAAGATTCTCCGATTCAAATAGTCTCTATTTATTGATATTTCCAAATTGCATCCACCATTCCGATGGTCAAACAGGTCTCTTGACCGTCAGCATGAGGGAAACGGCAATCACGCCCAAAAAAGCAAAAATAGCATAGGCCAGATTATAAGAGCCCGTACGGTCGAAACATTGGCCGGCAATAAAAAAACCAAAAAGCTCGATCAGGAGGAAAATCGAAAAAAATCTGAACACGGCCGGAAAGGATTCACGACCGAAAAGATCGGCCACGATAATGGGAAAGGTGGAAACGATGCCACCCATGGAAAAGCCGAAGATAATGATAAAAAGCACCAGCGCGATAGGATAGGCGGGGAAAAGGGCGAGGAGGAGACCCAAGACATTTAAGGACATCAAGACGGCCACCACCTTGCGGGCATCGAAACGATCGCACAGCGTCCCACATACATATTTGCCGGCGGCGCCGATCAGAGCTGTGACGGCCATCATGGCCATCGCCGCCATGTCGTTGAAACCGATATCGGAAAAACGGGGCTTAAGCTGCGACATGACGCCGACGATCCCGATGAGGCTGAACGCAAACGAAAAGCCGACCTTCCAGAAAGTTACGGTACTGAACAGCCGTCGCGGATTCCAGAACAGGTAGCGCTGCTCGATCTCAGGTCCAGTCGGACCGGAATTATTTTCTTCTCTCTTAACCGAAGTCGCCGGGGATTGCACATTTTCAGCAATGGCCCCGTCAGGGGCAAGGCCGAGCTCTTCGGGCCAGTTTCTCACAACCAGCCAGGACAGAGGCCCCACGACCATCGTGGCCACGCCGAGCCACAGAAAGGCGCCGGCCGGATCGATGCGGAGGATCAAGATCATGGCGACAAAGGGGAGAACGGCGCCGGAAAAGGAGATGCCGGCGCTCGCAAAACCCATAGCATTCCCCCTTTTTCGGACAAACCAGTTACTGACAGCCGTGCCCGTTACAACGCCGGTATAGGC
>CAYGNV010000212.1:1322-4582 GCA_964351355.1 uncultured Smithella sp. | reverse complement strand
TTAGCAGGCTGCCTGCAGAGTTGGCCAAGATGGAGCAATTGCAATCACAATAGACTGTCCGGAGAAACATCTGCAGAATCATTCGTACAACGAAAAGGAGCAAAGCATGGGCGCAGATCTGTTTACAAGGCTATTCTCCCTGCAAGGGAAGACAGCTCTGATCAGCGGAGGATATAAGGGAATCGGCCGGATGTTCGCCGAAACCTATGCCGAGGCGGGAGCCAATGTGGCCATCGTCGCCAGGAATCTCGAAGGCTGCACACAGGCCGCCTCAGAAATATCCGGCAGGTTCGGTGTCAAGGCGATCGGGCTCGCCATGGATATCCGGAAAACCGAAATTGTCAACCGGGTCGTCAGGGAAGTCGTGGACGCATTCGGCAGGATCGACATCCTGGTGAACAATGCCGGGATCACCGGAACCGAAAAACCGGTTCTTAAAATGTCCGACGAAGACCTGGACGATGTGATGAACGTTGATTTCCGCGGCGCCTTTGTGACATCACGGGCAGTAGCCGGATACATGGTGGCACAAAAAAGCGGCCGGATCATCAACGTATCCTCCATTCTAGGCAAGATCGCCGCCCGCAACATGACGGGATACTGCGCCAGCAAGGCCGCTGCGATCCAACTGACCAAGGTCATGGCCCTGGAGTTGATTCGCGACAATATCCAGGTCAATGCGCTATGCCCCGGTTATTTTCTGACGGATTTCAACCGTGAATTCTTCAATTCCGAGGCTGGAAAGACCCTGGTCAAGAAGATGATTCCCATCAACCGGGTGGGCAATCTCGACGAACTCCGTTCAACGGCGCTGTTTCTGGCTACGTGCCCCTCATTCCTGACAGGGGCCGAGATTTACGTTGACGGTGGGCACACTCTCGTATAATTAATGATGAATAGGACGCAGGGCATTACAGATAAACAAGCAATTAGGAGGTAAATGGGAGATATGATCAAGACAAAAGAGGATTACATTGAGAGTTTGAAACAGCAAAAATTGAACGTATATTACAAAGGGGAACGCGTGGAAGACGTCACGACCCATCCGGCTTTAATCCCCCATATCAATGCGGCGGCAAAAACTTATGAGCTGGCGCTGCGGCCCGAATATGAAGACTTGATGACCGCCACGAGCCATCTGACGGGGAAGAAAATCAACCGGTTCACTCACATCCACCAATCCATCGACGACCTGATCAAAAAAGTCCAGATGCTCCGCCTCATCTCCCATGAAACGGGCAGCTGTTATCAGCGTTGCGTAGGATTCGACGCCATGAACGCGCTTTACATGACCACTTATGAGATCGATCAAGCCCATGGGACCCAATATTTCAAACGGTTCGTGGAATTTCTCAAGATGGTCCAATCGGAAAATATCATGATCGTTGGCGGCATGACGGACCCCAAGGGAGACCGATCAAAACGCCCCAGTGAACAGCGCGATTTGGACCTTTTCACCCATGTCGTTGAAAAAAGAGAAGATGGCATCGTTATTCGCGGAGCCAAGGCGCACATGACCGGTTCCATCAACAGCCATGAGATTCTCATCATGCCCACCCAGAACATGGCCAAAGGCGATGAAGCCTATGCCATTGCAGCGGCAATTCCTTTAACGGCAAAAGGAATCACCCTTATTTTCGGCCGCCAGTCCAATGAGGAAAGAAAGCTCGAAGAAGGGATTGACGCCGGGAACAAGGAATTCGGAGTTGTCGGCGGTGAAGCCCTCGTTATTTTTGAAGATGTTTTCGTCCCCTGGGAGAGGGTTTTCATGTGTGGTGAAATTGAATTCAGCGGCATGCTCGTCGAGCGCTTTGCCACCCTGCACCGGCAGAACTACGGCGGTTGCAAGGGCGGCGTATCCGACATCATTGTCGGGGCCACAGCCCTGTCTGCCCAGTATCAGGGCACAGCAAACGCCTCTCACGTCAAGGATAAGCTCATTGAGATGATGCATTTGGCCGAAACCGTCTATGCGGGCTCGGTGGCGTGCTCCGCCATGGGGTTTAAAACAGCAAGCGGCGCTTTTTATCCCGATCCACTCCTGGCCAATTGCACCAAGCACAACATCACGCGCAACATCTATGAGATCTCGCGTCTGGCTCATGATATAGCCGGCGGGATCATGGCAACCCTTCCCTTTGACCAGGATCTGAGAAGTCCGGAGATTGGCAAATATGTAAAGAAATTCCTTGCCGGCGTGGAAGGTGTTTCGACGGAAAACAGAATGAAAATACTGCGACTGATCGAAAATATGACGGGCGGCACATGCATGATTGAAAGTATGCACGGCGCCGGTCCTCCTCAGAGCCAACGGGTCATGTACCAGCGTCTGGGGAACTTGCCGAATAAGATCAAGTGGGCGAAAAATTTGGCAAAAATCAAGGATGCATAAAGTTCATGTCATTTTCACCACATCGATCCAGGCGTTGCGTCCGGTTTTTACGGATCTATTGATGAGGAGTCTATGAAAACAGAAATTGATCGTTTGGCAAAAGAAGTGGAAGCCAAGATAATCGCCTGGCGACGAGATATTCACCAGCATCCGGAGCTTTCCAATCGAGAGGTCAGAACTGGAGCGCTTGTCGCCCGGCATCTGAAAGATCTCGGCTTGGAGGTTAAAACGGACGTTGCCAAAACGGGCGTTATCGGTCTGCTTCATGGCAAAAAGAAAGGCGCCGTTGTCGCCTTGCGCGCCGATATGGATGCACTGCCCGTAACTGAAATGACGAAGGCGTCCTATGCCTCCAAAAGCGCTGGCGTGATGCATGCCTGCGGGCATGATTGCCACACGGCGATCCTCATGGGAACCGCTGAAGTGCTCGCGAAAATGCGAGATAAAATTACCGGCAGTGTAAAATTCATTTTTCAACCGGCAGAGGAGGGTCCTCCGGAAGGTGAAGAAGGCGGGGCGTTCTTAATGATCAAGGAAGGCGCCTTGAAAGATCCGGTGCCGGATGCCATCATCGGCCTCCATATCGGCCGCTTTCCTGGGGGGGTATTTTTCTACCGGTCGGGCCCTTTTATGGCGTCGGGAGATGTCCTGAATATTGTGGTCAAGGGATCGCAAACCCATGGTGCCATGCCCTGGCAAGGCGTTGATCCTATTTCCGTATCGGCACAGATTATTATCGGTTTGCAGTCGATCGTCAGCCGCCAAATCGATCTGACTCGAACGCCTGCCGTGATTTCCATCGGTAAAATCAGCGGCGGTGAAAGGTTCAACATCATTCCCCAACAAGTCGAGATGATGGGAACGATTC
>CAYGNV010000212.1:0-1222 GCA_964351355.1 uncultured Smithella sp. | reverse complement strand
CAAGTCGAGATGATGGGAACGATTCGTGTTGCTGACAACAATATTCGCGAAGAGATCCTTGTGAAGGTTAAAAATACGTCGGAGATGATTGCAAAAAGCGCAGGCGCAACGGCCGAAGTGACCATGAAACGAGCATTTGCCGTGACGTTTAATGATCCGGCGCTTACGGCAAAGATTGTCCCAATTCTTCAGAAACTTGTAAGCAAAGAAGATGTTGTTGAAGTACCATTAATGACCAGTTCGGAAGACTTCAGCTTTTATCAGGAAAAGATACCGGGGTTCTTCTTCTTCATGAACGTCAAGCCGCCTAACGGCGATGTAATACCGATACACTCCCCCTTCTTCGACGTAGATGAAAACGCCTTGATAACAGGCGTACGCGCACTTTCCCATTTGGCTGTGGACTTCTTGAAAGCGAAACACTGAATAGCGGAACCCAAAGAAGAAAAAATTTTTCTTGCCGCGTTCTTATGTTTTGACAGCAATATTTTATTTACTTCTCGAAGAACAATTCGTCTTCAATCTTGATACATCCGATGACACTCTGGGCGGCTGGGCAACGAGTGATATAATTGGAGAAGCACTCTTTCGCATCGGCCATCTTTTCTTCGGTTGCTTTCAGGTGATATTTAACGCGAATGGTTGTGATTTTGAGGACGCCATTGACATTTTCAATATCTCCTTCCACATCAGCCCAATAAAGAGTTTCCGGGGTGGGAATCTTTTTTCCGGCCATCACCGTGGCCAGTGTTCCCATCATTCAACCTGCTGTTGCTGCAACAATATGATCGAGTGTTGCCGCATGCTCCTTATCCGGCTCAACTTTGTAGAACTTCATGATCCCCCCGTGGACACCATAATAGACCGGTTCCGAAAAACCCTCTATCATCGCTCTCCGGGTCGGTCCTTTTTCCCTGACGATTTTAATTTTTGATGTATGAACAACTTCTCCCATTTTAAACCTCCTTAGATCTTTTACCACATCATTAACTAAGAGAAGGGTAATTGTCAATAGTCGCCTTAGTCATGTGGTCAAGATTTCCTTGACATACAAGACCGCGTTTCCTATAGTTCAACTATGAATAAGCGACGTCTTATCAAAAAATAATCCCGACCTCAAGGAGGGTTGACAAGATGAAGATCAAAACAGGTATCTTGTGCTCCATGTCAATCATGATGCTATCTTTCCTGTTTGTGGCCAATCCGCTCTTTGCCCAAAAAA
>CAYGNV010000211.1:0-4615 GCA_964351355.1 uncultured Smithella sp. | reverse complement strand
AACCTCCCCAAATGCCGAGTCCCCAGAGAAGGGGCGTAAAAACAATCATGCCCACGGCCGCGCCAAAGGCAGCTCCCCAGAGAGATTTCTTGATGGCAGGGGCTTTGTACGCCTGGGTCGATCTCGCAAAAAAATCAAGAGTCTCGGCCAGAATGGAAAAAACAAAGAGGAACAAAAGAACTTTCCATCCGACTTGCACAAAACCGGTAAAAAGGGCGTAGAGCAAAACGTCCAAGAAAATAATGACGGTTCCGGGCAATCCGAATAAAGTCAAATAGATTCCGATGAACAATATCAATATAAAAACAGCAAATCCCGCCGTGGCAAAGGATGACAATTTTATTTTGCCCTCTTCACTTTTGAAAGCCGCAGATTTTCAAAAAACAGCACAATGGTGCATGCGATATAGATCGTCGAATACGTTCCGATGACAACGCCGACCATGAGCGCAAAAGCAAAATCTTGAATGACAGCGCCGCCGAAAATGTAGAGCGAAAGAACCGTGAGGAAAACGGTCAGAGACGTCAATATGGTTCTGCTCAACGTCTGATTGATGCTGATGTTAATTGTATCGGACAGTTTCTGTTTGGGATGCAGCTTGACATTTTCACGAATTCGGTCGAGCACAACGATGGTGTCATTAATGGAGAAACCAATCACGAAGATGAGCGCCGCGAGAATCGAGATGGTGAACTCCATATTTAAAAGGGAAACGGCTCCGATGACAATGAAAACATCATGAACCAAGGCGAGAATACCGCCCAGTCCGTAGCGAAGCTCAAAGCGCCAGCCTACATAGATCAGCATGGCCAGCCATGAAAGGATGACGGCAATAACCGCCTTGCGTTTAAAATCCGCGCCGACCTTGGCGCCGACGACTTCCACGCGCCGGATTTCATAATCCTTGCTGAAGGCGGCAGTGAGAGGCTGCTGCACATTGGCGGCCAGGATATTCTGGTCGGAAAAAGATTCTGATGTCCGGATCAGAAATTCATTGGCGCCGAACTGTTGAATCGTGCTGTTTTCCAGTTTCGTGGCTTTGAGCGCCGTTCGGATTTGATCGGCCGTGATATTTTTCGTAAATTTAACCTGGATGACGGATCCGCCGGCAAAATCGATGCCTGGATTCAGACCGCCGCGAAGAATCACCGATCCGATGCTGATGATGATCAGGATGGCTGAAAAAATAATCGCATATTTTATTTTCCCAACGAAATTTAAGTTAATGCCTGGTTTTATCAACTCCATATGATGTCTCCTGACTGCGCTTGAATTTTAGATGCTCAATTTCTTAACTTTAAAGTTCATGGTAATGTAATCGAAAATTACCCTTGTGACGAAAACGGCGGTGAAAAGACTCGCCAGAAGACCGATGATGGTTACGACCGCGAATCCCTTAATCGGGCCGGTGCCGAAAATAAGGAGGAACATGGAGGCCACGATGCCCGTGATATGCGTGTCGATGATGGTGATGAATGCGCGGTTATAGCCGGTATCAAGAGCCAGACGAATCGTTTTCCCCGTCCGTAATTCTTCACGGATTCTTTCAAAAATCAGAATGTTTGCATCAACCGCGACGCCGATCGTGAGGAGTAAGCCGGCGATACCCGGCAATGTCAGAGTGGCCTGGAAGGCCGCCAGAATGCCCAGTACCAGAAATATGTTGATGATGACAGCGAGATCGGCGACAGAACCCGAAAGTCGGTAATAAACAATCATGAAGACGACAACCAAAATCAAGCCGATAATGGTTGCCATAATGCCCTGCCTGATCGAATCGCTGCCCAGTGACGGACCAACGGTTCTTTCTTCCAGAATATTAACGGGAGCGGGCAGAGCGCCGGCGCGTAAAACAATGGCCAGATCGCGCGATTCATCCATGGTGAAATTGCCGGTAATCTGTGCCTGTCCGCCGGAGATTCTTTCCTGGATCACAGGAGCCGAATGGACGACGCCATCGAGAACGATTGCCAGGCGTTTGCGGACGTTTTCATTGGTAATGCGGTCAAAATCCGCCGCGCCCTGCGCATTAAATTTAATGGAGACGTGAGGCTCGCCGAACCGGTCGGAAATCTGCACTTTGGCGGTTTCCAGCGAAGCGCCGGTCAGGAGCGTTTTGTTTTTTAATAAATAAGGCACCTGACCTCTTTGGCCGCTGGATTTATCCTCGCGTGTGCCGTAGGCAATGATCGAGCCTTCCGGAATATTGCCGCGTAGTGCTTCGTCAAGAGAATTTACCTCATCAACGATTTTGAATTCCAAAAGCGCCGTTTTACCGATCAGATTTTTAGCCCTTTCCGGATCTTTAATACCCGGTAACTGAATCAATATACGGTTGTCGCCTTCCGGTATAATTTCCGGTTCCGTAACGCCGAACTGGTCCACACGGTTGCGGATTGTCTCCAGAGAATGTTCAACAGTCAATTTTTTCAGATCGACTGCTCTTTTGTCATTTATTTTTAAAGTGACAAGTTGTCCGCCTTCGCGCGGGGTGGCTGAGGCTATTTCCAGATCAGGAAACTGGTCTTTCAATAATTTTTCTAGAGCGGTTTTGCCTGCCGCATCGGTCAGTTCCAGTGAAATCGTAGCGCCTTTGGCTTTTTCCACATTCCGGAAACGGACTTTGCTTTCCATTAATGATTCTTTTAAATCATTGGACGTTCTTTCCATCATGGCTTCCAGAGCTTTATCCGTATCAATTTCCAGAACAAGGTGCATTCCGCCCTGTAAATCCAGACCCAGATGAATTTTTTCCTTGGGCAGGAATTGGTTCCACGGGGACGGAATATCGGAAATAAAGGTCGGTATCAAAAAGTACAAAGCAGCAAGACACACAATAACGGTGATAGATATCCTGATTTTTAAAGATTTGAACATGAAATGCCCCTTTCTATGCTATGGCTTTATCGTAGGTGACGGGGCCGGTGAGCCAGTTTTCTGTAATATGGCTGCAATCGCGCTCCTTGCGATTTTGATTCTTACCTTGTCGGCAATTTCCAGCGTGACGACTGCGTCGGCAAGCCCTGTGACCTTGCCGTGGATGCCGCCGGTGGTCATGACTGTGTCGCCATAGACCAGATTATCCAGCATGGCTTTGAGTTCTTTCTGCTTTTTTTGTTGCGGACGAATCATCAAAAAGTAAAAAATGGCGAAAATGACCGCCATCATGATGATAAAACTCCAATCACCGAAGCCGCCTGCTCCTTGTGCTCCCGGTGCCCCCTGATTACCGCCCATTGCGTATGCTGTTGAGATCAATTTCATTCCCTCCCTTTTCTGTTTATCAAATGTTCTTTATCAGAATTTTTCATAATTTCATCTTAATTTATTAAAAAAATCGTTTTTAAATTCTAAAAAACGATTTTCACTGATGGCCGCCCGTATTTTTTCCATCAGAAGCATATAATGGCGGATATTATGAATGGTGTTCAATATCATAGCCAGTATCTCGCCGGCAACATAAAGATGCCTTAAATAGCCCCTGGAATAATTTTTACAGGTGTAGCAATCGCACGTTTCATCAATCGGATTATTATCTTCCCGCCAGCGGGCGTTTTTTATAACAATCTTTTCGGAATTTGTAAACAATAATCCGTGCCGCGCGCATCGCGTCGGAATGACACAGTCAAACATGTCGATGCCGCATGAAACGCCGAAAACAAGATCCGCAGGTGTCCCGACACCCATCAGGTAGCGGGGTTTTTCGCAAGGCAGCAGGGGGGTGATTTCTTCGGTGATAGCGTACATCATTTCCTTGGGTTCACCCACACTCACGCCTCCCAGTGCGTAGCCATCAAAGCCGATGGGGATGGTTTGTTCGACGGCCTGACGGCGCAAATCCAGATACGTGCCGCCCTGGACAATGCCGAAGAGCGCCTGGTCGTCATTTGCTTTTGTCTCCCGACATCGTTTGGCCCACTTCACGGTTAACGCCAGAGAATCCTGAGTTTGTTTGAGTGTTGCGGGATAGGGCGTACACTCGTCCAGGCACATTTGAATATCAGAACCCAGCGCTTCCTGGATTTCGACAGCTTTTTGCGGACTCAGAAAATGTTTGGAGCCGTCAATATGAGATCGGAACATCACGCCATCCGGCAGGATTTTGCGTAGCGCGCCCAGAGAGTAAACCTGAAAGCCGCCGCTGTCTGTCAGGATCGGCCCCGGCCAGTTCATGAAGGAATGGAGACCGCCCAGCTTGCGAATCGTTTCATGGCCGGGACGCAAGTACAGATGATATGTGTTGCCCAGGATGATTTGAGCGCCGCAGTTTTGAATGTCTTCCGGGCGCAAAGCCTTAACTGTGCCCTGCGTACCCACGGGCATAAATGTGGGCGTATCGATCGCACCGTGCGGGGTGATCATTCTTCCCAAACGAGCAGAGGTGTGGTCATCTTTCTTGAGTAATTCAAATGAAAAAGGCATTAGGTCCTGTCCTATAAAATCAGCATGCAGTCACCGTAACTATAAAATAAATAACGGTTTTCAACGGCGTGAGCATAGGCCTTCTTAGCAAAGTTTGTGCCGGCAAACGCGCAGACCAGCAAAAATAACGATGATTGGGGCAGATGAAAATTAGTCAATAGTCCATTCACTCTTTTAAAAGAATAGCCGGGGT
>CAYGNV010000210.1:0-4617 GCA_964351355.1 uncultured Smithella sp. | reverse complement strand
CATCTCTTCCATAAACGGTGCTTTGACTGCATCGATGAGCGTGATTTTATCCGCCATCACCAGATAGGCGTTGTAAGTGCTGCCGCGGGGCGTTGTGTAACCATGAAAGTCGCGGATGGACCAGTCAATGGCGCCCACCCAGTAAACATGTTCGCTCACTTTAATTGCTGAATAAATATTCGCCATGAAATTTCACCTCGTCAATGGATGTAGAATTTGTAATATAAGGTTCAGGGGCGGATCGTCAACCATTATTTGATCATTTCGCCGCCTGCGTCAAAAGCCTTCAGATTCACGGCGCATTTGTCCGCCGACAATGATTTTTTGATCTCTTTTTCAAACATTCTGCGGTCGATGGGTAAAAGGCCTGTTTTGGCCAATGCCCCGATCATCACAATGTTGCTCAAAACGGGATTACCAAGCGCAAGCGACGCCGATGTCGCATCAATGATCCAGAAGGCTTTCGATAATCGCTGAAACGCCACCTGGATATTTTCTTCCGATGGATAGGAAAGCTCGCCTGTGATCACGCCGATGGGATAAACAGGTCGTGCATTGGACAACACGCAGACCTGCGGATTACCGTAAACCGTCAGGACACGTAGGGCTTCAAGTGGCTCAAGCGCCACGATTACATCCGCCCCCCCACGGGGAATCTGCGGGCTTTTAACCGCATCGGATGAAATACGCAGATGACTCATCACCGACCCGCCGCGCTGCGACATGCCGAATGTTTCGCCGATGGTGACAACATAACCCGCATCCACCAGCATGCCCGCCAGAGTTCTGGAGGCCATGACGTTCCCCTGCCCCCCCACGCCGGTGAGAATGAGGTTCTTCGTGTCGGTTTTTAGTGTTTTCTTCATTCTCATATCCCCGCAGGGAACGGCTTGAAACCGCTCCCTACAATTTGACAATCGCTTTCTGCGGACAGATCGAGGCGCACACGCCACAACCTGCGCAGATAACCTCATCGACCACCGCCTTCTTTTTCGTCCGGTCCCAGGTAAGCGCCGGACAGCGGAAAATCCGCGTGCACAGGCGGTTACAGCCGCAGGCATCGCCCAGACACAAAGATTCGTTCACCTTCACGTCAAATATTTTCGTCCCCTTTTTCTCGGGACTGAGCGCACAGGCCTGACGCAGGATCACCACCTTGAGTGAGCCTTTTTCGGCCAGAAACGAGGTCAGGAGTTTGCCTGTCGCCTCCAGATCAAACGGATCGCCGACGGCTACCTTCGCACCAATGGCCTCACAAATCGCGGCAATGTCCACGGCGGGAACCACCTCTTTTATCGCACTGATCGCGAGGCCCGGATGCGGCTGAAATCCCGTCATGGCCGTACCGGCGTTGTCCAGCACAATAAACGTAATGTCCGCGCGGTTGTGCTGCGCGTTGATCAGCGCCGGAATTACCGCATGATAAAAAGTGGAATCCCCGCAGACCGTCAGGATTGGTTGATCGAGGCCGAATTGCGCAAGCTTGGCAAAGCCGCTGGCCAGTCCCGTGCCGGACCCCATGGAATGCAGCGTGGGCATGGTGTGATAGCCGGTCGCGGGCGACAAAGCCGCCATGGAATAACAGCCGATGTCGCCGCAAACAAACCCCTTGCGGCCGTCGAGCGCGATGGCGTGATGAATATTCCAAAACGATGCGCGGTGCGGACACCCGGCGCAAAATGTCTGTTCGCGCGCGGGCACCAGCGCTGCCGCCTTCTGAGAGTCGCCAAGATAATTGGCGGGCAACGACTTGCGTTTCACCTTCAGAATTTTACAAAGCGCGCCGGCGACAATATCCGGATTGAGTTCGCCTACGGACGGCAGCGTTCCATCGTATTTGCCAAAAAATGTTTTGACGCCAATCCGGTTTGTGATGCCTGAAGCCAGAACCTTTACGTTTTCTTCAAGAAACGGCAGCACTTCTTCGACAATCAGAATCTTCTTCGCCTTGTGCAGATTTTTTTCAAGGAGTTTGGGCGGTAGCGGCCAGGTCGTCGCCAGCTTCAGGATGCCGACTTTCTTTTGCAGTCCCAGCATCTCGACGGCTTCTTCAACATAAAGGAAACAGGCGCTGCTGGTGATGATGAGCAATTCGGGTTTCGACGCTCCGACATATCGGTTAAAAGGACTTTTCTCAAACAGCGCCTCGACATCTTTGAGTTTTTGCTGATGCAGCAGATGTTTGGCCACAACCGGCGTACTGATCATCGGCCCGCGGCTCGAATCCATGACCGACCCGTCATATTCAAAGTGAGCTTTCCGGCTTTTTTTCGGCAGCTTTCCGCAAATCACATTGCCGCTGGCGTGCGACATACGCGTGACCGATCTCAGCATGACGACATTGCCGATGGCTTCGGACAGCTCAAACGCCCAGCGTGTCAGGTCTTTGGCTTCCTGAAAATCGGCCGGCTCCAAAAGCGGCATTTCCAGCATCCGCGCGAAATAGCGAGATTCCCCTTCGTTGACGCTGGAGAGAGCGCCCGGATCTTCGCAGGAAACCAGCACCAGTCCCCCGCGCGTGCCCGATGCCGTCAGATGCAGAAGAAAATCAGAGGCCACATTGACGCCGTTTTGTTTCATGACAGCCATTGAACGTAACCCGGCAAAGGACGCGGCGGCGGCCACTTCGAGGGCCACTTTTTCGTTGACCGACCATTCCACATACAGGTTTCGCTTTGAGGCAATTGACGCCAGTGATTCGATCACCTCGGAAGACGGCGTTCCCGGATAGCCCGTAGCCACTGAAACGCCCGCTTCCAGCGCACCTCGCGCTATCGCTTCGTTGCCTAAAAACAAAACCTTTGACTTGGCCGGTGATAATATTTTAGTCATACCTATCTCGTCATTCGTATTTCGTGTCTTGTAGGAAACGGTCTTGCCACCCCAAGGGTGGTTTCAATAGCCTAATGACCTGAAGGTTACCCGAGGCCACACGACTGTTCCCTACACTTACTTTAAATATTTTCGCACGACCGGATCGTCACTGGAAAGATATAAAAGTTTTTTAACTGATCCGCTTCTCTCCACAATATTTTTCAATGCTTTTCTCTTTTTTTCCGCCGCCACGTTTTTGAGATTTGGCAAGCTTTCATCCGGTGCTTCACGAATTTCCAGCGCGCCTCGCGTCACAGCCAGTTTCATTAAATATTCTCCGATCTTACTGCGTACGATCACCTGATTCCAGCCGCGCATCTCCTCGCAGTCGCCGTCGTAACGCGCGGCGCCAACGGACAAATCGGCAAATTCCGCCGTGCCGTCCAGGCAATAGCGGCAGGCCGTTCGAACGCAGCCGTCCACCTCAGCCATCGGAACGGATGTCACGGATTCGTTCGTGTAAAGTTCCAGAACATTCTTCCCCGCCGGAATATCCACGCCGGTGAGTAATTCCGGTAATAATCCATATTGATGCAAAAGGTGGCCAAAGTGCTCTCTCGACAACGTCCAGCCACAAAACAAACCGATCACCAGATTCAACTGGTTAATCTTTTGGTTATCCTGAATATTGGCCGTCTTCATTTTGGCCAAAGCTATGGCCTGGCAGGGTGTAACTACAACGCCGACTTTCTTGTTCCCCTCTCCTTCCAGATGGTTAAAGGCAGCAACCGTCGGTGAAACCGTGAACTTGCTTTTCGCATAATCGCGCAACTGATCTTTATCGACAAGAAGTTTCCCCTCTTGCTCCATTTCGGCATTGCGTGCTGACACGACAGCGGAATCAATTAAGCCTTCAGTCATAGCGACTTCCAGAAGGGCCGTCACCGTTCCGCCGTGCTGTGCACTGGCCCGCAGGCTGGGATCAGCGGCGCGTGTCAAGAAAAAGTCTTTCACCGTGCCAACTTCCGGCGTCATCTCGTCAATTTCAAAAAGAGTTTCCCTTATTTTCCCGTAGTCGGTAGGCGTTCGGGGACAAAATGCGTAGCATTTTCCGTCAGTCAGATCGCAGTCATGGAGTTGCACCGTCCGGTCATCGTAAACAACCTGATACGGGCACAGACCGACACAGGCCCCGCAGCCGGTACAAAGGCTTTGTTCCAAAACCTCTCTTTTCAGTTTTGTCTGACTGCCGGGCTTCTTCATCGGATACCCCAAATTTGAGATGCTCGTTTATATCCCATCCCGGATTTTGAGGCAAGATAATGATGAATTTCTTTGAAACTGCTGTTTTGACGACTGATTTTTTCATGCTGTTCAATTTATTTAGATCTTTCTTGTTTTCAGTAATTATTTTATTGAAGTTGTTGACATCCGCCTCGTCTTGTATTATGTAGCCGCTGAAAATTTTCTTGAGCAGCTTGAGTCTGTTTATAATTATCGGGATAAGGGCAAGAAGAATCTTTTAAAATCAAATATGTTCCCCAGTAGCTCAGTCGGTAGAGCGGGTGGCTGTTAACCACCATGTCCGTGGTTCGAGTCCGCGCTGGGGAGCCAGTATGTAACGGAGCTGGGCACTCCCGGAAGGGAACCTAGTTCCGATTTTGAACAAAGTGCACCTGACAGGGCAGCATAACTTCCTGTCAGGTGCACTTTTTGTTTGACGATCCTGATTTCATCCACAAGCAGCTTTAAATATTCCTTCCCGAAGTTTGATGCTTTATCCTGGAATCTTTCTTTTAATGC
>CAYGNV010000209.1:0-4650 GCA_964351355.1 uncultured Smithella sp. | reverse complement strand
TGCGGCGCGGACAAAAGTGAGTTTTCTGCAGCCTGAATCAACCATCCACGGGAGTTGACACATGGACCAAAATATTCGTGAAGCGCTGCAGCAGGCGTATGTGGGTGAAGCCAAAGCCGCTTTGCGGCTCAAGCTGTTTGCGGACAAGGCAGACCAGGAAGGCTATAAACAGATTGCGCGCCTGTTTCGAGTGATTGCTTTTTCCGAAGAGATTCACGGCAAGCGTGCGCTTCGAGTGCTCAAAGAGATCAAAACAACGGAAGAGAATCTGGCGGATAGTTTTGAATCGGAAAAGACTGTGGCGGAAATCGCCTACGACAACTTTGTGAAAATGGCTGAGCAGGCGGGCGATAAACCGGCGCTTTTGCATTTCAGCCAGAGCCGCGATGTGGAAGAAACGCACGCCAAGCTCTATAAGCAGGCGATGAATCATTTCATGGAAGAGCGTGAAACTGTTTATCATGTCTGCAAGGTCTGCGGCTATGTGGCCGACGGCGAACTGCCGGATGAATGTCCCGTCTGCGGCGCGAAAAAAGACCAGTTTACAACTTTCGACGCATAACGGGTTGTTCGTTGGGTCGGGTTTTTTGAAAAACAAGAGTGGAGAAAATACATGGCTGTACGTCGCATTGCTCTGTTACTGTTGGTGCTGGTGTTTCTGGGGTTGCCGAAAATTTCGATAGGCGCGGAAAAGCCGTTGTGGGAATTGGGTATCGGCGGCGGATTTCTTCTGATGCCGGATTATCGCGGTTCCGATAAAACCCGAGCTTATCTGCTGCCGATTCCTTACGCAGTGTATCGCGGGGGAGTATTCAGGTTGGAAGATAAGAGGATTGCGGCAAGGATTTTCGCGACAGACCGGGTGACGCTCGACGCAAGTGGCTATGGTGCGGTGCCGGTGAAAAGCGGCGACAACGATGCGCGCGCAGGCATGCCGGACCTTGATCCGACATTCGAATTCGGCCCGGCGCTACGCATCAAACTTTTGGACTCTAAAGAAAATAAATATCTCTTGAGCATGGCGTTGCCGCTCCGCGCTGTATTTTCTACGGATTTTCGTTCTGTGCGTTATGAGGGCTTTGTGTTTTCTCCCAGGTTAAACTTTCAAAAAGGCGATGTAATTCCCGGGACGGGTTTATATCTGGGCGCCTCGGCCGGTCCTATGTTTGCCGATCGGCGCTACCATAAGTACTTCTATGAAGTCGAGCCGGTGTATGCCACGGGCACGCGTCAGGCTTACGCGTCGGGCGGAGGATACAGCGGTTCGACACTGACGGTCGGGTTGGGAAAAAATTACAAACAATTTAAGTTTCACACTTTTGTCAGTGCTGATCTTTTACAGGGTGCTGTATTTGAAGAGAGTCCGCTAACAAAGACAAAAACATCATGGATGGGCGGTTTCAGCGTCACCTGGGTCTTTCTGAAATCGAAAAAGACTGTCGCGGACGAAAGCCTTCAATAATTGCTATGCAATTTACTGATAAAGGGAAATTCATGCTGGTTCTCATCATACGCTGGCTGGTCATTACGGTGGCCATACTGATTGCCTCCGTGATTGTTCCCGGTATTCAGGTGGAGTCTCTGACGACGGCCATTATCGCCGCCGCCATTCTGGGGGTTATCAATGTTTTTCTGCGTCCTGTTTTGCTGATTCTGACGTTGCCGCTGACTATTTTGACGCTCGGTGTTTTCGCTTTTGTCATTAACGCTTGCATGCTGCTTTTGGTGGCCTATTTTGTTCCGGGACTGGAAGTCCATGGTTTCTTTTCCGCGTTTCTGGGCGCTTTGATCATCAGTATCGTCAGCTGGATTTCCAACCGCTTCATTAACAGACCCAAGGTGAGTAATCACCGGAAGCCGGATTATATTGATCTGGAGCAGGGGGATGACGGGAAATGGCGCTAGACGGAACGCTTAATCTCACCCCCGCGATGAAGCAGTATGTCGAAATCAAGAAAAAATATCCCGACTGCATTTTGTTTTACCGCATGGGCGACTTCTATGAGATGTTTTTTGAAGACGCTCTGACGGCTGCACCCATTCTGGAAATCACACTCACGTCCCGCAACAAATCTAAAGAAGATGCCGTGCCGCTTTGCGGCTTTCCGTATCATGCCGCCGCCTCTTACATTACTAAGCTTGTGGAGAAGGGGTTCAAGGTGGCCATCTGCGAGCAGGTGGAAGACCCTAAAAACGCCAAGGGAATCGTCAAGCGTGAGGTCATCCGCGTGATCACACCCGGTCTGGTGCTGGATGAGGAAAATCTGAAAGCCTCTGAAAATAATTATCTGGCCTGTGTTACTTCCGGCCGGGATACGCTGGGGCTGGCTTTCCTCGATCTATCGACCGGCGAGTTTCAGATTGGTGAGTTCGTGAGCCGCGACGCGCTCTTGGCCGCCGTGAGCGGTCTGGATTTCAAGGAATTGCTGATGAGCCGTACATTTCCTGATCCGGTATTGACGAAAATGCTGGAGGCGCAGATGCCGGCCGGTTGCGTTAATTATATCGACGAGACCTGTTTTGAACCCCGACAGGTCGATGAAGTTCTGGATCGGGAGCTAACAGCCGAGGTTCTGGAAAAATCAAGAATTAAAGACCGGTCAGCGGCCAAAGTTGCCGCCGGTGTCATTTTACGTTATGTCAATTCAACGCAGATGGTCCGCGCCTCTCATATTTCCGAAATCAAATGGTACTCGCCGGAAAATTATTTGATCCTTGATGAGGCAGCCCGCCGGAATCTGGAAATATTTTCGACCATCCAGGATAATGCCCGCGCCGGCTCTCTTTTTTTCCTGATCAATGAAACACTCACGCCGATGGGCGCCAGACGTCTGCGTTGGTGGATGGGCTATCCGCTGGTGCTACCCGAAAAAATCCGCGCCCGGCTCGCGGCTGTTGCGGAAATCAAGGGTAACCACGCGGCGCGGTCCAATCTTCGCAAGACGCTTTCACACATCTATGATCTGGAAAGATTAGCTGGACGCGTTGCGCTCAGAGTGGCAACGCCGCGCGATCTGCTTGCGCTCAAATCGTCGTTGGCTGTTTTACCCCAACTCCAATCCCTGTTGACGGATTTTACCGCGCCCGCTTTGGTTGCGCTCCGCAGAGAGATGACGGAACTGTCCGCTTTGGTGGATTTGCTTTCCCGTGCGATTGTCGCTGATCCGCCGCCCCGTACCCAGGATGGCGGATTTATCGCTTCTGGCTTCGATGACGGACTCGATCAATTACGCTCGATCAGCCGTGACGGCAAGAAGTGGATTGCCCAGCTTGAGGCCAAGGAAAAGCAAGCCACAGGCATCAACTCGCTTCGTGTCGGATTTAATAACGTCTTCGGCTACTACATTGAAGTGACCAAAGCCAATGCCGCCTTGGTGCCGGACTCCTATGTGCGTAAACAGACGCTGGTCAATGCCGAGCGCTATATCAATCAGGAGTTGAAGGAATTTGAACAGACGGTACTCAACGCCGAAGAAAAAATTCGTGACCGCGAAAATGAACTTTTTAATGCACTGCGCGACGAGCTGATGCAGTACGTTTCCGATATTCAGTACAATGCTTTTCGTGTAGCTGAACTGGACGCATTTTGCGCGCTTGCAGAAGTGGCCGAAAAATATTCCTATGCCTGTCCGGAAATCAATGAGGAAGACATCATCGATATCAAAGACGGACGTCATCCGGTGGTCGAGTCGGCTTTAAAGAAAGAAGGTTTTGTGCCCAACGACACGCTGCTGGATTTGCAGGGCAACCGCCTGCTGGTGATTACCGGCCCCAACATGGCAGGCAAATCCACTTACATCCGGCAGGTTGCTTTAATCGTGCTTTTGGCGCAGATGGGCAGTTTTGTGCCGGCGGCCCGCGCCCGAATCGGTGTAGTGGATAAAATTTTCACGCGCATCGGCGCGTCGGACAACCTGCTGAAAGGCCAGAGCACCTTTATGGTGGAAATGATGGAAACATCCCGGATTCTGACGGACGCGACGCCCCGCAGCCTGGTCATTCTCGATGAAGTGGGCAGGGGCACATCGACTTTTGACGGGTTAAGTATTGCCTGGGCGGTGGGCGAATACATTCACGATTTTCACGGGCAGGGTATGCGTACTTTATTTGCCACGCATTTTCACCAGTTGACGGATCTGGCCGCATCCAAAGAGGGCGTAAAAAATTACAATATTGCCGTGAAAGAGTGGGGTGAAAAAATAATTTTCCTGCGCAAAATCATGGAAGGCGGAACAAGTCGCAGCTATGGCATCGAAGTGGCGAGGATTGCCGGCGTGCCGACCGATGTGATTGTCCGGGCCAGGGAAATCCTGCGAAATCTGGAAAAAGGGGAGTTCGACGAAATCGGAATGCCGCGCATCGCTCGTGGTAAGAACGTCACGAAGCAGGGCAATTCGCAGTTGAATCTGTTTGTGGAAAGTGATGACGTCATTCTTGATGAGCTGCGCCAAATCGATATTGCTTCCATGACGCCGCTGGCGGCGCTCAATAAGCTCAGCGAGCTTATCAGCAAGTTATGATGTCCAGCATCGTGTTTTGATATAAATAATTACTTGTATTGTCAGGGATATTTTTGTGCAGACCTTTAAAAAAATCATGCCGATTCTGATGATGCTCGTGGCCGTCCTTGCGGCGGCGATATTTTATGCG
>CAYGNV010000208.1:0-4669 GCA_964351355.1 uncultured Smithella sp. | reverse complement strand
ATGCCCGCAAACGAACTGAAGTAATGGGCGTAAAACCATCCGATGATGCCGACCATGGTCGCGGCGGCAACAAACGCGATAATTTTAACCTTATTGATGTTGATGCCGATGGAATGGGCGACATCTTCATCATCATTGATCGACGCCATAATAAGTCCGTAGCGGGATTTAAGAACTTTATTGATAACCCACAGATAGGTAAACATGATTGCCGTGGAAATATAACCGATCAGCAGAAAATTGTTTTTGGCGTTGCCGGTGTCCAGGAGCGGCACGATGCCGAAGAGACCGGTATCACCTTTGAAAATATCGGTATAAATGAAGGTCACTTCCAGGAAAACCAGCGGCAAAAGCAGCGTCAGGAGGACATAGTAAAGACCCCGCGCCATGATCACCAGCGGGCTGAATAAAAGAGCCGCGATCATCGTCATCAGAATGGCAAAAGGCAGGGTGGTCAGCGGCCCCCAGCCGTAAGCGATGCTGAGCAATGCCGTTGTATAGCCTCCCACACCGATGTAAAATTGAGGGCCGAAGTTCATGCGTCCCGTGCCGATGGTCATCAGCGCCAGGGGCATCGCGATGGCGGCATAGATATTGGCCGAAATCATCGTGTTGATCAGGCCGGGGTTGACAAAGTAGCATACCGTTGGAGCAAGAAAAAGGATGGCGACCCAGATCAGTGTGTTGCGCCAATAGCGCGGCTCCAGAACCCATTCCCATTTTTTCGTTCCAAGCCGGATAACAATGCGGTCTCTCTTTAATTCCATTTCTACCATAACGACTCACTCCTTGCTAAGCCTTGGGGTCGAATAACCAAAACGACCATAACGAGAATCAGCGCCGACAAATTCATGAAACGCGGCTCTCCAATAACAAAACAGACGATGGCGTGGGTAAATCCGATTAAAAAACTGGCCATGATCGTGCCTTTAATGTTGCCCAAACCGCCTAAAACCGCGACAAGGATGGCGGTAACCATATACATCCAGCCCATACCCGGCTCGACCGACCAGACCGGCGCGACAATGAGCATCCCGATGATGACAGGCAAAAGGACGATCATCATCGTAAACATATAGAGCGTTTCAACGTTGATACCGATAATTTTCGAGGAGTAGATGTCCTGGGACAAAGCCCGGATGGCCATACCGGTTTTTGTTTTGACGAAAAAGAAGACGAAAGCGCCGGTCATCATGAGAGCGATCACGGCGCCGATCATCAACTGCTTGGGCACCACCACCTCTCCGAATTGGAACGTGCCGGCCATCAGGGTTGTTTCCAGATAGACACCCTCCTGAATCGGATAAAAATAATTGGCCGCCTGCTCAACAATCAGCGCCACCAGAAGCAGCGCCGTCAGAAGAACATCCTCGGTTGTGAGATATTTTTTAATCATGCCCTTGTAAATGAGGATAGCGACAATAAATTGAACAACGATCATGCCGAAAATGGAGGGGATCAGCGGCCAACCGAGCGCCGCCATAAACATCCAGGTGCCGTAAACCGTGAGAGGAAAGATATAGGCGTATCCGAGATGAAAAATCCGCAGCACCCCGCAGATCAGAGAAAAACCAAGGGCAATCAGAAGATAAATTGAACCCAGCACAAAAGTAAAAACGACAACACTCTGAATATAAGTCCACATGCCTTTTCACCCTCTATGAATAGATCTAAAATTTTCTCAAAACAACGATCATGAAAAGTTCCCGAAATTCCCGGAAACCACTTCTTGCGCTTTGTTCAGCGCTGGATAACAGGGAATCCAGCACGCCGGGTAAAGACACAAAAAACAATCGTCACCGAATGGAACCGGTGCAATTGCTGTCGAAAAAATTGCAAAAATGATCTTTGATGCTTTTTGAAAGATTGAGAATATTGGAAAGTATTTTGGGTTGGCGTTAAACCCTGGCGGGAATCACGCGGATTGATCTCGGCATTGACGATACTATGTTGAGGCGGAAAATACATCGCGAACACAAGGCCTCCAAAGCTTTCAGATTTTGGATCTGTTCCATTTTCAGGGAAACCGTTTGACAATAAATTCCGTAAGTCGGCTCCCAAGAATCATGCGTTTTTCAGCTGCTTTGAATATGGTTCACATCATATATTTGCATCATATTGAAAAATGCGAAAGTGGCTTTGTTAGTAAAACATGTTGATTTTTTTGTCAACGAAAAAATAGCTTGGAAAATATTTTTCTTTAAAGCGCTATTATTTCAAAGAAATCCAGCTTTCCCTGCAGAATATTTTCCAATAGATTTCTGTCGGACGGATTGAAACGCAAGCAGACGCCGCAGTCGGAACTGAGATGACGCGGCACGGGAATGAGCTTGCAGAAAATATTTTGAGCCTTGAGGATCTTTTCCGCTCGCAGCGCGTGACTTATGGATGCAAACAAAACGACAGCCTGGGACGAAGAATCGGTCATTAGCGAAACATTTATCCTTTCCAAGGATTAGCGATTGATAAGCCCGACAACAGCCCGAGCGGCGTAATCCGCATCCTCGCTTGTATTGAGAAAACCGAAACTGAAACGAACCGTCCCTTGCGGAAATGTCCCAATGGTCCGGTGGGCCGACGGCGCGCAGTGCAAACCCGGCCGACACAGAATGCCCCATTTTTCTTCAAAGTAAAGAGCGGCATCCGACGGCATGATATTCCGGATGTTAAACGACACCACCGCGGTTTGTCCGGCGACATTATTCGGACCATAAACGGCGACACGATCTCCCAATGCTGTCATGTGATCCAGAAAACGGGCCTTTAATTGTTCTTCTTTCGCCCGGATCATTGCGATGGTCTGCCCGTAAATGAAGTCCGCCCCCGCGCCCAGACCGGCAATGCCGATGGTGTTGGGCGTGCCGCTTTCATACTTGTCCGGCATAAAATCCGGTTGCTCTTCAAATTCAGAGCGGCTGCCCGTTCCGCCCATCATAAGCGGTGGAATTTTTTTCTCCAGCCCCTTGCGGATATAAAGCCCTCCTGTGCCCTGCGGCCCGTAGAGTGATTTATGGCCGGTAAAAGCCAAAATATCAATTTTCATTCCCTGCACATCAATCGGCAGAGCACCCGCTGTTTGCGCTGCGTCCACACAAAAAATAATGTCGCCTTGCTCCTTAAGCCTTAACCCAACCGCTTCAATCGGGAAAATCGTTCCCGTCACATTGGAGGCGTGCGTCAGAACAACCATTCGGGTGTCATTACGAACGGCTTTGCTGATGTCATCGGGATCAAGTTCGCCGCGAGGAGAACAGGAAACCACCGATACGCTCACGCCTTGCGATTCAAGAAATCGCAACGGCCTCATCACGGAGTTATGTTCCATGGAGCTGGTGATGACATGGTCACCCGGCTTGAGCCCTCCCAGCAGGGCGATGTTGAGCGCTTCCGTGGAATTTTTCGTCAAAGCGAGGCACAGCGGGTCATCGATGTTGAAAAGGCGGGCCAATGTTTCACGCGTTTCGTAAACAATGCGCCCGGCGTCAATGGAACGGCCATGTCCGGAACGTCCGGGAGTAGCGCCGATGGCCTGCTGATAAAAAATCATCGCCGCAACAACGCTTTCAGGCTTGGGAAACGATGTTGCGGCGTTATCCAGATAAATTGTTTTCATTGAAACTTTCCGTCAGACGGCGATCTTTTATAATTTGGCCGTCCGAATGATGATATCCGCACCTTCCTGACTGATATCCGCCTTCATGCCGCGCCTGTTGATCAGACGTGAGACGTTTTCACGCGCGACTTCATTATCCACCAGAATTTCCAAATCCATATTGCCGTCCGCAATCGCGCGGTCCACTAAAACAACCGGCTGCGGGCAGGACAGCCCTCGGGCGTCAATTTGTCTTGTACTCATGTATTATTCTCCTTCTCGAAAATCAAGCGGCTATTTTATCACGCTGCGTGAAGCCGATCACCAAACAGAACAACAACCCGACAATCACGGCAGCCGGGCCGAATGCGGCAATGCCTTTGGGGGATGAGGCCATTGCAAAGTTGTGGGCGATCGCCGCGCCCGCAATCATACCAGTTGCAAAAATGGCCGCATCCATGTCGCCTTCGCCGGACAAAAAGAGTTGACGTCCGGGACAGCCGCCCGCCAGAACAAACGCCAGTCCGGAAAGCGCCATGCCCAGGAAATTCCAGACATGGTCGGTATGGGCAATCGGCTGGCCTTCAAAACCGGGCTTGAACTGACCCAGAATCAGATTCATCACAAAAGCAAACACCAAGAGCGCGATTACGCCGCTGATGAGATGAAAATCCCGAATCAGAATCACGTCGCGAAACGCACCCATCGTGCAGAACCGGCTGCGCTGCGCCAGGGCGCCGATAATCAAACCGGCAACGATACTGATGATGATGGGTGCATGTTGCGAGCCAGGTCCTTTCACGCTGAAAAAGATTGGACCACCCGGCGTAAAGGTAACCTGAAAGACCAACAGAAGAAAAAGTCCAGCCATCAGCGCCGGGAAAATCCAGCCGCTGGCTTTTCTTTGCGGATAGGACCGCCCGAGGTTAAAGCCGTTTTTTAAAAACAGGACACCGATAAAAATCCCGATAACCAGTCCCGCAATGCCCAAAATGGCGTTGCCGTCGCCGCCGGCCAGTCTTAAAAGCGACCGCCAGGGACATCCCAGAAAAACCAGCGCGCCCAACATCGCAAAAA
>CAYGNV010000207.1:0-4679 GCA_964351355.1 uncultured Smithella sp. | reverse complement strand
CCAGCGTAATAAGCTGAATGATTTCCAGATCGCGGATATTGCGCGCGTCGGACGCGGCAATAGCCGACAGGACCTTCCCCGGGGCCGCGACAGCGCTCGAAACAAAAATTTTCTGTCCGGGTTTTAGTTTTTCCAGCGCCTGATCCGTACTAATCACCTTGGAGCGGTAGTCGATTCCGGGTACCATTGTTCTCTTGTTCATAAGCAATCCTTGATGGTCTCGTAAAAAGTCACATTATGTCATTTCGAGGAGCGAAGCGACGAGAAATCTTCAATTATTGCAAGATTTCTCCCTTCGGTCGAAATGACATAATGTGCATTTTCCCGGAAGAAAGATAACATAAACATCTGAAAAAATCTGCCATAACTTTCTGCCGGAAGCAAGCCGGCGGCCCATGGGCGATGGAAATCATCTGAGCTTTCTGGAATTTCCAATATTGATGATCGTTGAATTCTCTTTTAGTATCTGCTTGACAAAGATTGCCTGTCGCCATTATAGAGCATAAAAGTGCAAGTTTGTGCCTTACCGGCATAGACCACCAAAGTAATGAAGGAAGGACAGACGTTGTGAAAAAAATTAATAAAGTGCTGGTTGCCAACCGAGGCGAAATCGCACTGAGAATCATTCGCACAGTCAAAGAAATGGGGCTCGAAGCCGTGGCGGTCTATGAAAAGCCGGACAGCGAGGCGTATTTTTTACGTTTTGCCGATCAGGCCATTCTGATCGGCGACGGGCCGCGCAAGGATTACCTCAACATCGATAAAATCATCTGGGCGGCACAGAAATCCGGCGCGGACGCCATTCATCCCGGCTATGGATTCCTGTCGGAAAATCCCGATTTATCCGCCGCCTGCGAAGAAGCGGGCATCACGTTCATCGGACCCCCGCCGCAAGTGATCCGCGATCTGGGCGACAAGGTCGTCGCCCGCAACATTATGAAAAAAGCCGCTATTCCTTTCACTCCCGGAACGGACACGTTGCCGCCGGGAGAGGCGGGCATTGACGAAGCCGTCCGGTTTGGCTCGGAAAAAGGCTACCCGATCATGCTTAAAGCCTCCGCGGGCGGCGGCGGCCGCGGCATCCGGAAAATCATGTCCGAGGAAGAACTCCGCACGCAACTGCCCCAGGCGCGCTCCGAGGCGCTGGCGGCATTCAACAGCGACAGCATCTATATCGAAAAATGCGTCGTGTCTCCGCGCCACATTGAGGTGCAGATTCTGGCCGACGAGTATGGTCATGTGATGCATCTGGGCACAAGAGACTGCTCCATCCAGCGGCGCCATCAGAAGCTCCTCGAAATCGCGCCCGCCGATCTGCCGCCTTCCGTCCTGGACGCGATCCATCAGACCGCCATTCAGGCGGCGCGGCAGTCAGGCTATGTCAACGCCGGCACGGTGGAATTTCTAGTGGATCCCCAAACCAACGAATTCTGGTTCATGGAGGTCAACACGCGGCTACAGGTAGAGCACACGGTCACGGAAATTCTCACGGGTATTGATATTGTCCGCCAGCAGATCCTGATTGCGCAAGGGGAAAAGCTCGAAATTCCGGAAGAAAGGGTTCAACTCGTCGGCAAAGCCATTCAGGTGCGCATCAACGCGGAAGACGCTAAAAACAACTTCATGCCCGAAGGCGGCAAGCGCGTGGAAGTGTATCAGTCGCCCGGCGGGCCGGAAATCCGCCTCGACGGCATTGTCTATCAGGGCTACAAAATACCCACCGATTACGATTCGCTGCTGGTGAAGCTGACCGTGCGTGGTTATTCGTGGGAACAGACGATTCAGCGTCTCAAGCGCGCGCTCAGAGACTTCTTGATTGTCGGCCCCGGAACAACGATTCCTTTTTACCTGGCCATTTGCGATGAAAAAGATTTCCGCAACGGCAAATTTACGACCGATTATATTGAAACGCATCCCGAAATATTTCAATATCCGGATACGGAACGAGAAGTCGCCAAGCTGTCCAAGCTGATCGCGGAAATTCATTCCCGAAAAATCAATCCCTATGCCTATTAAAGGATCAGGCAAGAAGCATTCAGGAGAACATTTGTTATGAAAAGCTGGCCCGAAGGAAGAATAACGCCCCAGGAATTAAAACGCGAGGGGGCAAAAAATATTCTGGACAAAATGCGCAGACAAAAAGGGTATTATCTGACCAATACCGAAAGAGATCTTTCGCAATCGGATTTCAAAAACCGGATTATGCCGCACACACAGATTCTGGTCGCCCAGGAAAGAAACGCGGCCGGATACTTTTCGCTGGAAATCACCGGCGGCGCGTCGGTGCATGTCGATATGCTGCGCAAGCAGATGAACCCGCTGGAAAAACTCGATGTCTTGAGCGGCTATATGCCCGACACGCTTTTCCAGACGCTGTGCCGCGGCATCAATCTGTTCGGCTACCGGCCCTATCCGGAAAACGTGATCCGTCTGACCGTAGAGGCATTTGCAAAGTATGTGCATGTCTGGCGCGTGTTTGATTTTTTAAACTACATTCCCAATATGATTCCCGTTTTCGAAGAAGTTAAAAAAACAGGTCAGATTCTGGAGGTGGGCTTGTGTTTTTCCACGGGACCGGAACACACCAACAAGTTCTACGTCAAAAAAGTCGGGGAAATTCTGGACGTGGCCGGATCGGATATTCTTCTGGCCATCAAAAATCACGGGGGGCTCGGGTCGCCCAAGCGCATCGGTGATCTGGTGCACGCGATCCATCAGAGATACCCCGACCTTTTGATTCACTATCACGGCCACAACACAGATAGTAATGAAGTCGGACGCGTTGTGGCTGCGGTGCAAAACGGCGCGAAAATCGTCGATGCCAGCGACCACGCTTTTACCGGCTTTTACGGCCCGCCCCCTCTGCTGACCGTCGTCAACACGCTGGAAGAATATGGATATGAAGCGATTGGTCTCAACAAGCAGGCGGTGATCGAAACATCCAACAAGCTGCGCCAAGAGCGCCAACATTATCGTGATTTTGAATCGCAGTTTTTCGGTTTTGACCCGACGGTGCAGACGCATAAACTGCCCGGCGGCGCGACGGGATCGAGCTTTGAGCAGGCGGTCAAAGGCGGCTTCCTCGACCGGATGCCGGAAATCCTGCAAAACGAACTGCCGAAAGTGCAAATCGAGCTGGGCAATTTTTGGAGCGTCACGCCCGGTTCGCAGATTCTCTGGACGACAGCGGCCAACAATGTCGTCAAGGGCGTCCGTTATAAAGACGCCAGTGACGATTTGAAAAACCTGATGCTGGAGCGTTATGGCAAATTCCCATTCTACCGCCCCGCCGACGAGGTCTATCTGGCGGTGTTTGGTAGTGACTGGAAGAAAATTCTCAAGAGCGAGGGCGGCTATCAGAAAATTGAAAATATTGATCTCCACATCGAAAAGCGGATGCTCGAACACAAGCTGGGCAGGCCGGCAACAGACGATGAACTGGTACTCTATCTCCAGCATCCCAACGATGCGGTGAGCTTCTTTAAATTCGAGGAAAAATTCGGCAAGACTTGGGTGCTGCCGCCCGAGGTCTGGCTCAAGCGCGGCGGGTTCAAGCTGGGAGAAAAATTTGAATTTCCCGACGCCTACGGCAAGCTGCACACCATTGAAATCGGCCCGCACCGCCGCACCACGGACGGTTCTTACATCACCATATTGGGCGTCGATTATCATCCCGAGCCGATTTTAACGATTGTGGAAGATGAGGGCACAGACAGGATCAGGACCAAAGCGGCGCCCTCGGCCAAAGAAATCGTCGCGCTGGCCAGAATTGGCGACATCCGCGCGTCAATCAAGGGGCTGGTCAATCAGGTGCCTGTGGCCGTCGGCGAGGAAGTGAATGAGGGAGATATTCTGGCCGTGCTGGAAGCCATGAAAATGCTGACCAACATTGTGGCTGAAGTCAGCGGCAAGATCACGGAAATTCTTGTTTCGCCCGGTTCAGCCGTTGAAACCGGCGATAAGCTGATGATGATTGAGATATAAAGGAAAGGGGACGGCGGATGCCGTCCCCTTTTTAAAATCCGTTGCGTTTCTACACGGCTACGGCCACGCCATTCTTCCTTAATTCCTGCCATTTCTTGAAAGCTAAATAGATGACGCCGACCGCAAGAATGATTAACAACACATCGACCACGGCAATCATAATGTTCTTTTGGGGAATGTATTTGTTAATCAGCAGAGCAACCAGCGAATAGATGGTGGTTACCATCATGAATATCGCGGGCAGGATCGTAAACCAAGCGGTCTTCTTTCTTTTGACCAGCCAGACGGAAACAGCAATCAGCGCCAGGGAGGCCAGCAATTGATTGGCGGAACCGAAGATCGGCCAGATCACCAGAAATGCGTTGTTATAGGCCAGAATATACATCAGAACAACAGCCAGCATGGCGTTGAAGAGGTAGGACTTCATCACTTTCGGTACATTCTTGAAAATAACCTGCCACAGTTCTTCAAACAAATACCGGTTCAGACGCACAGCCGTATCCAGCGTGGTCACCACAAAACCTTCGACCAGCAAAATCCCGAAGATTGTTCCATAGACAGGCGATATTCCCAAACCCTGGTGGATCAATCCGCCGGCCCCTGCGGCAAATGCCAAAATGGGATTGGCTTTAGCCCCCGGCGCGGTCGGAAAGGCGATGCTCACATAATCCGCAAACATGATGCCGCATCCGACA
>CAYGNV010000206.1:0-4693 GCA_964351355.1 uncultured Smithella sp. | reverse complement strand
CGGACAGCAGCCCATGTTCGGTCAGCGACTGTTTGATTTTTTCAGGATCGGCGCCGGGCTTGTCTATTTTATTGATCGCCACGATGATCGGCACACCGGCCACCTTGGAGTGGTTGATGGCTTCAATGGTTTGGCCCATGACGCCGTCGTCCGCGGCCACCACCAGAACCACAATATCCGTGACCTGAGCGCCGCGCGCTCGCATGGCGGTAAAGGCTTCATGGCCGGGCGTATCCAGAAAGACAATGTCGCGGCCGTTGATATGCACATGATACGCACCGATGGCCTGTGTGATGCCGCCCGCCTCGCCGTCAATGACATTGGTTTGGCGGATTGCGTCCAAAAGTGAGGTTTTGCCGTGATCAACATGACCCATGATCGTGACAATTGGCGCCCGCGGTTTAAGGTTTTCTTCAGAGGCTTGAGGTTTTATCATCGTATCTTCAAATTCCACTTCTGCTTTTTCCACCTGGAAACTGAATTCGGAGGCAACGAGTGTGGTAATATCAAAGTCGATGGACTGGTTGATGGTGGCCATCACGCCCATCCCCATCAACTTGTTGATGACCTCACCGACCTTGACGCCCATTCTTTTGGCCAGATCTCCGGTGGTAATCGTTTCCCCCACGCGAATGCGCCGTTTAATGGCCTTGGGCACCGTAATTTCGGTTTTCCTCATTTTGACCGGCGCCGCTTTTTTCTCTTCGCGCCTTTTGCTGAATACCACATCCCGGTCGTCATCGACTTTTTTTAACTTCTTTTCAATTTTCTTTTCCAAAATTTTGCGGCGCGGAACTTCTTTGTCATCCTCAATCAAGACTTCGACAGGCCCTTTGCCTTTTTTCTTGGGTTTTTCGAATTCTCTTTTGATGATTTTCTCCGGTGGCGGCGTAACGAGTCTTTCGCCCGGCTTCAGGGGAAGTTTGGCCGGGCTTTCCTTTTTTTCATCCGGTCTGGTAATTTTATGTCGGGACATCATCGGCGGCCTTACCGGAAGAATCACCGGCGGCTGTTTGGGTTTTCCCGGCGCAGCCAAAGGTGTCGGCTGTAAGGGTTTTGTTTCCGGCATTGGTCCAGCAGGCTGGGATTCCTTGACGGGCGGAATTGTTCTTTCAGCGGCAGCCGGCCTCATTGCTTCCGCAGATGACGGATCCTTTTTGACTTCCGCAACTGGAGCGACCGGTTGTGAGGCCTGCGGCTCCTCTTTTGCCTTTTTAGCTTCGGTTATTTCGGCCGCGGCAGGGAGCGTCTCCTTTTTCGGAGCAACAGACGGCGCGGCTTTTTCGACCACCTGTTTTTCTCCTTTTTCCTCAGGGGCTTCCTCGGCAGGCGCAGTCTCAACCGCCGTCCGCACCGCGCGGCGGCGAATGACCGTGGTTTTAATTCTTTCTTCCACAATTTGCCGCGGCGACGTGGCCTGCAAGTCCTCCTTGACTCTTTCGATCTCGTTATCTTCCAAAGTGCTGGCATGAGATTTGACTGTGATGCCTACCCGTTCCAGATGAGCAATCAGATCCTTATTCTCCAAACCTAGTTCCTTGGCCAACTCGTGAACTCGCTTTTTCGCCATTCCCGAAACTCCCTCAAGTTAAATATTGGGTCCCTGAAAAAAATTATTCTTTTTTACTATCGCTCGTTTCCTCGTCCAAAAGCCTGATGGCTTCTTCAATCCATTCCGTGCTTGTCTTTTCGCCGACGCCGGGAATTGCGGAAAGCGATTCCGGCTCCATCGCCGCCAGCATCGCGATACTTTTGATGCCCTGGGCAAAGAGCTTTTCCGCCATCGCCGGTCCGATCCCGGGGATTTTAGTCAGCGCCTTATGCCCCTCGTCGTCCTTTGCAGCGGCCATGGTTTCGCTCTTCACGTCGATTTTCCAACCGGTCAGCTTGACCGCCAGACGAACGTTCTGACCGTTTTTCCCAATGGCCAGCGATAACTGGTCATCGGGAACAATCACTGTCATCGCGCGGTTTTCTTCATCAACAAACACGCGATTGACCTTGGCGGGAGACAAGGCGCTCGAGACATACTTGGCGGCGTCTTCCGTGTAGGGAATGATATCAATTTTTTCGCCACGCAGTTCCTGCACAACGCTTTGCACGCGTGTGCCGCGCATTCCCACGCAGGCGCCCACCGGATCGATGTCCTTATCCTTGGCCTTCACGGCGATCTTGCCGCGCTTGCCCGGCTCGCGGGCTACGCTGACAATGTCAATAAGCCCTTCGGAAATCTCCGGCACTTCCACTTCAAAAAGCGCCTTGAGGAAAGCGGGATGCGTGCGCGACAGAATAATCTGTGCGCCTTTCGTGTTCTTTTTCACCTCGAAGAGATACGTCCGGATGCGTTCGCCGCGTTTGTAGGTTTCGCGGTGGATCTGCTCCATGGGCGGCACCACACCTTCTGCCCGTCCCAGGTTCACAATGATGTTGCCACCTTCAAACCGCTGGACAAAACCGTTAATTAATTCGCCCTTGCGGTCCTTATATTCGTCATAGATATTGTCGCGCTCCGCATCTTTAACGCGCTGAATAATGATTTGCTTGGCCATCTGGACGGCAATGCGGCCAAAAGAACTGGTTTCGATTTTCATGCCCAGGGAGTCGCCCGGTTCCGCGCCTTCATCGAGGGTTTTTCTGGCTTCCTCTTTGGAAATTTGTGTTTCTTGATCAAGCACTTTATCAACAACCGTTTTGAACTGAAACACCTCAATTTCTCCGGCGTCGTCATTGTAGTGTGCTTCAATATCCACGTTGGCCCCCAATTTTTTACGCGCCGCGGTCAACATGGCGGCCTCGAGGGCTTCTGTAATGATGAGCTTGTCGATGCCCCTGTCCTTACCCATCTGCTCAATCAGACGTTTAAGTTCTTGCAACATTTACAAATTCCTCCCTTTTCTTCTCTTGGACTGTAGCATATTTCAGCCTGTCGGCGTTTTTTTTCATTCTATGATCACAGCGGTTTCATCAACCAGGTTGGCTTTAGCGATTTCATTTTTCGGAATACTGCTTATGTTGCCCGCCACATCAATCCGTACAATCTTCCGGCCGTTTTCTTCCACGTAATCCGTAAGCGTCCCCCGAAAATTTTTCGCGCCGTCGATCCTTATATGGGTCTTGATTCTTACTTGAGCCCCCTTGAACCTCTCAAAATCCCGGTCGCGCGAGATGGGACGGTCGAGGCCGGGCGAGGATACTTCCAATGTATAGGTCCCGTAGGACAAATCATGAACATCCAGAATATCACCCAGTTGATTGCTGACCGAGGTGCAGTCGCCCAACGTCACACCGTCTTCCTTGTCCAGAAAAAGCCGAAAAACCCAGCGCGAATGCATTTTCAGGCATTCGACATGAATCAACTCCATCCCTTCGGAGAGCGCAACCGGTTCGGCCAATTGCCATATTTTGTCTTTTAAATCATCGTCCATATCAATCGCTTCAGAAAATAAAAAAGTGGGCGAAAGCCCACTTCAGCATACTACTTTCAGTGATGGTTGGAAATGCAACTACCATACACAAACAGGCAATGCAAGCAATATTTACCGGCCAAAGGGGCCTGCGGGCAGACTGCTAATATGGAGCGGGCGACCGGGCTCGAACCGGCGACGTCCAGCTTGGGAAGCTGACATTCTACCACTGAATTACGCCCGCTCACGGCCTGTGACTTATATTCAACATGATTTTTTTGTCAAGGATTTTTAAGGATGGCCGATGAGCAGATCATCGAACCCGGCTGTCTTGCCTGTTGACAGCAGGGGCATTATTGGTTAAGAGGCGACTTCGCGTAGGGAACGGTTTCAAACCGTTCCCTACAGGCACATAGGCTATAGGCTGTTAGGTTAAAGAGACGTGAACGGCCGAAGCCGTTCACCTTAATTGATGAGGTTAAATTGAGCAAGCAACTGCAAAAAGAAATTGAGCGCCGGCGGACCTTCGGGATCATAAGCCATCCGGACGCGGGAAAGACGACCCTTACCGAAAAGCTGCTGCTTTTCGGCGGTGCCATCCAGCTGGCCGGCGCGGTAAAGGCACGCAAGGCGTCAAAGCACGCTCTTAGCGACTGGATGTCTATTGAAAAGGAACGCGGTATTTCCGTCACCTCGTCCGTCATGAAGTTTGAATATGCCGATTGCGAAATCAATCTGCTGGACACACCGGGGCACCAGGATTTTTCCGAAGACACGTATCGCGTACTCACCGCAGTGGACAGCGCGCTGATGGTGATCGACGGCGCCAAAGGCGTGGAGACCCAAACACAGAAGCTCATGGAAGTCTGCCGCCTGCGCAACACACCCATCATTACCTTCATCAATAAAATGGACCGCGACTGCCTCGCGCCATTGGATATATTGGCGGATATCGAAGATAAGTTGCAGATTGAATGCTCGCCTCTGTCCTGGCCCATCGGCATGGGCAAGCGATTCAAGGGCGTCTATAATCTGTACGATAAAAAGCTGCATCTGTTCACACCGGGAAAGGCGAAGCGCTCGGAAGATGGTGTTATAATTAACGATCTATCTGATTCATTACTCGATGAACTGCTGGACAGCCAGGCCGTGGAATTGCGGGAAGAAATTGCCCTCCTGGAAGGCGCGGCCAATCCTTTTAATATCAAAGACTATTTAAAGGCCGGCCAGACGCCGGTTTTCTTCGGCAGCGCCATCAATAACTTCGGCGTCAAGGAACTGCTCGACGC
>CAYGNV010000205.1:0-4741 GCA_964351355.1 uncultured Smithella sp. | reverse complement strand
ATCGGGATAATTCTCACGCCAGGCTGCGGAGGATTTTAGTGATTTACTTTTCCATTTAAATTCATAGCCAAACAACTGGCCGTCTCGTTCCTCAACCCAATCAATTTCTTTTTGATCCCAAGTACGCCAGAAGTAATTATTTGAGTAAAGCTGATTATACGATTGTTTTTTTAAACGTTCCACAACCAGAAAATTTTCCCAGAGTTTTCCAATATCATCGCGAATTTCCAGAGGATTAAAATTGACAATAATAGCGTTGCGTATTCCATTATCAAGGAAATAATATTTGCTTTTAGAGGTGATTTCTTTGCGACGATTACGACTGAAACCGCGTATATTGATGATAACAAACGATTTTTCAAATAAATCCAGATAGCGGGCCACAGTTTTACTATCAATCCCCAATTGCCTACCCAGTTCGGAGAGGGAAACTTCGCTGCCCACTTGAAAAGCCAAAAGGCGTAGAAGATCCAAAAGCAGTTTAGAACTTTTGACTTTCTCTAATTCCAAAATATCTTTCAGGAGATAAGACCCGACCAGTTCCTCTAAAATCCTTTTTTTATCAGCGATACTATCCGAGATTAGCGCCTCAGGATAACTGCCAAAAATTAAATACTCCTCCAACCGGCTTCTCAAATCGTAATCATTATAGAGTTTACCCATCTCAATTTGTGAAAGCGGAAAAAGCGTCAGAGTTATTTTTCTTCCCGTCAGTGGCTCGCCAATTTGCCCGGCCAACTCGAAGGAAGACGAACCTGTAACCACAATTTTTATATTTGGCAGTTGATCAATCAGAATTTTCAAACCCATCCCAATATTCTTAATTCTTTGAGCTTCATCTATGGCTATAAGATCATAGCCTTTGGCATAGTCGATTATTTTTCTGAAATCAGATGAGCCCAGAACAATCTGAGTATTAACATCGTCACCAGTATCGAGCTTATATCTGAAACTACCTTTATTCTCAGACAAAAACTTTTTCAGAAGTGTCGTTTTGCCAGTTTGGCGTGAGCCGTAAATGACCAAAACTTTTTTTGGTTTTAAGAACAAATTAAGATTGTCGTAAATTCGTGGTAAAATCATGGCTTCTCTGTAACAAAATAATCATTATCTGTCAATTATAAAGATCAACAATCCCCATAATCATATAATTATAAGGAGTGCGCCATCTTCATAATAAAAACCCCCCGGTTTTACTCGAGGGTTACTCCATCCACTATCCACTATGTGCTATGAACAATGAGCTACGAGCTATCGTCTCTATCCACCATCCACCATTTCTTTTTGCCTATAACCTATGGCCCAACTCCCGCGTTTACGCCCATCGCCTTGTATTCCTTAAATCATCAATAACCAAATCCTATTTAAATTGCTTGACAACATACTATGTTTCATATAATGAGCATACTTGGAAAATAATAATAATTGTTTCGTATTTGATACGGAAGAGAGGTAAAGAGTGCTGTTTACCATCGGTAGCTCGATTCGGGAAGCGAGGAAGAGACAAAACGTGACCCAATCCGAGGCGGCAAAAGCAACGGGCATTGGGCGTTCCTCGTTGAGCCAGATCGAGAACGGCGTCATTCAGGACATCGGCATTCGGAAGGTGATCCGGGTTCTGGATTTCCTCGGCCTTGAGTTAACGACGCGTCCCAGAGGCGCGCCACCGACTCTGGAAGAATTGCGTAAGGAGGTTGAACCCTGAACAGGCTCAATGTTTGGATAAAGGGAAAGCCGGTTGGCGCGCTGGAAGGACCGGATCCGTATGTTTTCGCATATCATCCGGACACTCCCTCGCCTCTAGCCGTCTCCCTGACTATGCCGGTTCGTCTGCAAAGCTGGACGGATCGGGCGCTCCATCCGATCTTTCAGATGAACCTGCCGGAAGGAGCGATGCTGATTGCCGTCCGTCAGGCCATCGCCAAAATTGCCCGGACAGACGATCTCTCCCTGTTGCGAATCCTCGGCGGCTACCAGATCGGCCGCAACCGCTTCACCCCACCGAATGAAGAACCTCAGTCGTCAGCCGCATCCCCCGAACTTCTGGACGATATCCTGAAATATCCCGACACAGAGGAACTATTTCGCGATCTGATCGGCAGGTTTCTCCTTCGCTCCGGCATCTCCGGCGTTCAGCCGAAAGTTCTGATCGACGCACGGGACAGAGCGACCTTCCGGTCTTCATCCTATATCGTGAAATCCTGGGGCGCCGATTTTCCGCAACTGGCGGCCAACGAATATTTTTGCATGACTGCGGCGCGTCGAGCCGGCCTGCCCACGCCGGAATTTCACCTGTCCGACGACGGGCGTCTTTTCGTCATGAAACGCTTCGACATCGCCCCTCCATTTTCCGATTTGGGCTTTGAAGATATGTGCGTCCTTCAGGGGCTTGGTGCAGACGAAAAATACAACAGCACCTATGAAAGGATCGCCCGGGCCATCGACCGCTATGTGTCGCCGCAACACCGGGACGATGCCATGAGAACTTTTTTCAAATCTCTCGTGCTGTCCGTGGCTGTCAGAAATGGGGACGCTCATCTGAAAAACTATGGCATCCTGTACGGGAATCCAGAGGAAAGCGACATCCGGTTGGCCCCGATCTACGACGTCGTGACGACCGTAGCGTATATCCCCCGCGACATTCCGGCCCTTTCGCTCGGCGGTGCAAAGAAATGGTGGGGCGCCAAGGCGCTGCATAAGTTTGGCGTCGCCCATTGCGGGCTTTCACAAGGCGTCATCCGGGAAATTTTTGACCAGGTGACGGGCGCGGTCGGCGATACAAGAGCCGACGTCCTCCGGTACTCAAACGATAATCCGGCTTTTCGTGAAACAGCGGAAAAGATGCTCACGGCCTGGGAAACGGCCTGGAAATAGACGGATGGAGCTCCAATTTCAAAGGTGGCCGATTTATCAAATATCGCCTATCCGGAACGCATGACCTGAAAGGTTATGACGCAAATAGGGGTTGTGCAACGGTCACATGACCATAGTCACATTGTATTGCCAACTCAAAGTACCAAAAATGAGGAATTCTGCCTGAACTGTTAATTGCGAATCCATTCAATTTCCACCAAATGTTTTACAGATTTAAATTCCGGGTCACCAGTGACTAGAACCGCCGAATGATTTATAGAGCAGGCTAATGCGAAACAATCAGCATAGGAAAGAGCATAAATTGCTTTAAGTTCAGCCGCCTGGTAAACGAGCGCATCGGATATTGATAATATTTTGAAACCAAGCTGATGAATATAACTCAGAACCTCTATTTTCTTTTCATCTCCAAAACGTCTCTTGGTCAGATAGACAATTTCACCAAGATTAATAAGGCACATTAGTAAAGCGCCATTTTTTGAATCAGACTGACGTAAAATTCTTTCTGCGACGTCAGATCCTTTTTCTCTCTGAAAAAAAGACAACATAGCATGACTGTCAAAGAGAAAAACGGGCATCAACCTTTCTTCTCCCGTATTCTATCTGCCAGCAGTTCTTCCGACAAGGAAGGTTTGGAGGATAAACAGCCGTGAGCATTCCCCACAGGATCATCATCTTGCGGAACAATGTATATCAAATTGCCATACTCAAACATTTGAATTCTTTTACCAGGCTTGATTGCATACTTCTTTCTTATCGACGCTGGTATAACAATTTGTCCTTTATTAAGCACTTTTACAGATTCCATATATCACCTCAAAGAATTAAAAAAGTTATACGTTTTTATATTATTGTATAACAGCATTGGGATAAGTGCAAGTTGAATATAAGTCTCCAAAATTGCATTTTTTGATTTTTTACGAGTTCCCACGAATTGTAGAAGAAATCTGCTACCAAGCGGTTTCGACGTGCTGATATTTTCTGATTTTCTCATCTTTTGTCACAAGCACAGCGCCAAGAGAAACAGCAATTAATGCTTCACCCCTTCCCTTTTCAACACTTTCAACAAAGTCAAAAAAAGTATTTTAGTATCAAGCATAATGGAGCGGTGCTTCAGATAATGGACATCGAGCGCGACCTTGACGGGAATCGGCAAATCATCCCGTCCGTTAATCTGCGCCCAGCCCGTTATCCCGGGAATCAATTGGTGAACGCCTTTAGCTGTCCGTAAAGCGACCAGATCATTCTGGTTGAACAGAGCAGGCCGGGGCCCGACAAAACTCATATCCCCCTTCAATACACTCCACAATTGCGGCAGTTCATCCAGACTTGATTTTCTCAGAAAGGGACCTATCGGCGTCAGATACGAATCGGGATCGTTCAATAAGTGCGTCGCGACCGCCGGCGTATCAACCCGCATCGTCCTGAATTTCGGCATGCGGAAGATAAGATTATCTTTACCAACACGCTCAGACCAGTAAAGCACCGGCCCAGGCGAAGTAAGCCTGACCAGCAAGGCCACCAGCACCATCGGAAGGCCGACCAATAAAGTCACCACCAACGCCATTATCCAATCAAATATCCTTTTCACTCAGACCTCAGCGCTCAGCACTTGTTGTTTCCCCACCCGGTCGGACCAATGCAACGCAGGCCCCCTGGAAGTCAGCCTGATCAAAACCGCAATCACCAAGATGGGAACCAATAAGACCAGCGCCAAGCAAATGGAAAAAATTAGATCAAATATCCGTTTCATGCCCTAAATAGTTTTGAGTTTTAGATTTTAGGTTTTGAGTTATTTTTGTTTGCAGCGGTCGTTTTTACGATGGATGTAAGTATATTTGCAATTGATTCTTTTTATCAAACTCTCAGC
>CAYGNV010000204.1:0-4759 GCA_964351355.1 uncultured Smithella sp. | reverse complement strand
GGAGGTAGCCATCATGATCAAAACCATACTCATTCCGGTTGATGGATCGGCCAACGGCGCCACCGCTGTCGATTACGGCATCTATATCGCGCCGAAACTAGAGGCAACACTTACAGGACTGCACGTCATCGACATGTATTTGATTCAGGGACCGCTGATGACGGATATTTCCGCCACCGTCGGCATGCCGCCCTATGACTGTTTTTATGAGGCCGTTGAAACGTCCCTTAAAGAGAAAGCCGTCGCCGTCTTGAAGAATTTCGAGGATCGTTGCCGGACGGCGGGTATCGCCTGTGAAACGAAAAAAAATATCGGCAAAATCAGCGACACCATTATTGAGGAAGCCGAAAGCGCTGATTTAATTTTGATGGCGAAAAAAGGGGAGCACTTTCACTTAAAGGGGGGCGGCTTGCTGGGGTCGGTTGCCGAAGTCGTTATTCGAAATTCGGGGAAACCCGTTATGGTTATTCCGGAGTCCTTTTATGAGATCGAAAGCATGGGACTGGCTTACGATGGCAGCGCTCCCGCCAGAAAAGCGCTCGAACTATCGCTTGATATTTCCGTGAAAGCCAGATGGCCGATCACCGTCATCATTATTACATCGGATGCGAAAAAAGCCGCGGAGCTGACCAGTCAAGTCGAAGAAATGAATCAAAAAGACAATGCTGAAGATCAGGCGGATTGCGAAGTCATCATTTCCGCAGGCCGTGAACAGGATGAAATTCTCAAGTTTATTGCGGAAGGCGCGGTGGAATTAATGGTCATAGGCGCCTACGGAAACAACCGCCTGCGCGAATGGCTTCTGGGCAGCACAACATCCCACATCATTCATAAAAGCCCCATTCCGGTGCTACTGATACGCTGAAAAAGAACAAACAGATGGAAGTTATCGTGAATCAGGTCATCTCTATCTGTGAGGAACAGGTGAGTTCCATGCCAAATCAAATCTGCTGATCCACCAGATTTTTCAGCGTTTCAAGCGCATCATATCGGGTCAGGTCATATTGAATGGGCGTGATGGTGACATAGCCTGCGGCCAGCGCGCCGATATCCGTTTCGATTTCCTGCGGCCCTGCCATTTTTTCTCCCGACATCCAGTAGTAGGTATTATCGCGGGGATCCACGCGTTTCTCGAAGGATTCGATGATCCGGCTTTTGCCCTGGCGCACTACCGCGATACCGCGAATCTGATCATCCGGAAGACACGGCACGTTGACATTGAACGCGCCACCTGCAAGCGAAGGGTTGGCGGCAATGAATAAAACCAGTTTACGGGCCATCCGGGCGGCAAAAGAAAAATCCGATTCCTTGTGCGTATCGAGAGAGACGGCCACGGAGGTAACGCCCATCATCGCCGCTTCCGTCGCAGCTGAAACTGTTCCTGAGTAGATCACATTGTTTCCGCAATTCGCTCCCCGGTTTATTCCGGACACCACCAGATCCGGTATTTGTCCGGCCAGTTCCTTGATGCCGATTTTCACGCAATCCGCCGGCGTACCGCAAACGGCGTAACCCAGAAAATTGCCGCCTTTCGTTGCGCTCCGCACCATGAGAGGACGAAAAAGCGTAATCGCATGCCCGACAGCACTCTGTTCAATTTCCGGCGCGACAATAAAACAATCAGCCTCCTTCGACAGTTCTTCGTAAAGAGCGGCCAGCCCCCGCGCATAAATTCCGTCATCATTCGTCAGTAAAATTCTCATCCTCGTTCCCTATTTCACCTGCTCCAACTTTCCGTTTTGAACTTTCAAAATAAATGCGTCTTTTTGGGCCACTCGGTTGCCGCCAAAAGAAATACTGCCTGTCGCCCCCCGAAAACCTTTTACGGCCAGCAAGGCCCGCATGAACTCAGCGCGTGTTTTAATTTTCTTGTCTTCCAGAACACTTAGAACCATTCCCATCGTATCATAAGACAGGGCGTCAACATTGCCGGGCTCCCGGTTGTAAACTGAATAATAAATATCAACAAAATCGTTCGTCTCCGGCAGAAAGCCATTCACAAAAAAACTGTCAACAAGAATGGCCCCCTCCAGATACTCAGTACCTTTCTTCAGCAAATCAGGCGAATGCCATAAACTTGTCCCCAATAATTGCATCCCTTTGACGTCATAAAAAGCAAGTTGAGCGGTAATCATTTTCACACGCAGGGCTGAATCCGGAATAAACAGGGCTTCAAAATTCAGAGCCGGTTTGGTTTTTGCTTCCTGAGGCGTGGCATAAACCTTTTCTGATGCTCCTGTCTTGTGTCCCGTTAGTTTGTTAATCTGTTCTGTGAAATCCGTCTGCGTTTTGTTGTAAGGGATGGTCTTATCCACTTTGCCTCCGATTTTCCGAATTTCACTGCGGAGGAGACGAACCATTTCTTCTCCATAATCATCTTGCGGATAAAGAGCGGAAAAAATCGTGACGTTCAGTTTTTCCTGGGCGTATCTCGTTAAGGCCTCTATTTGCTGAGTCGGCGTCAGAAAATGCTGAAATACATACTCGCCAGCTTCCGTAACACCCTCTTTGGAAGCGATCATAATCAGCGGCACTTGCCGCTTCTGGGCTTCGCGGGCAGCAATGGTTGCTTCGGCGGTGCCGGAGATGGCGACAATCGCCATCACTTTTGCCCCATCTGCCAAATAGGCAACGGCTTCCTTCATGCCATCCGGGGTTTCACCGGAGTCGGCGACAACAATTTTCCATGGTGAGGGGGACTGTTTGTTGAATATCTCCGCTGACAATAGAAACGCGTCGAGCGCCTTGTTTCCCGCATCGGCAAAGCGGCCGGTAAGAGGAAGGATACACCCGATAGCATTGCGATTGACTGGACTGGGTGGTGGAATAACGATGAGCGGCTTAATTTCTGATGGTTTAACCTCCGCAGGCTTTACTTCCGGCGGCGTCACTTCCGGTTGTTTAATTTCCGGAGGCTTGACTTCGGTCGCCGGCAAGGGTTTTTCATCTGTCTTCACGTCAGGCGTCACTACGCTTTTTTTAGCAACCAAAGGCCCCTTTGCACAACCCGCTAAAAAGACAAATAGAAATATAACAAATATTGCAGCCAACAGGCGATAATTCTTCACTATACCTCCTTATCTGGTTATGAAGAATTGTATAATATTTTTCAGGACAGGTCGATATAAAAAAGTCCGAAACCGTGAAATACGGTTTCGGACTTGGGATAGGAATGATTTACTTTTTCACTTCTTCAAAATCCGCATCCACGACATCATCATCCTTTTTGCCCGATGCCTGGCTTTCGCCGCCCGTGGCTCCCGCTCCGCCTGTTCCACCTGCCGCGCCCGGTCCGCCGGGACCACCGGACGTCTTGGCATACATGGCTTCCGCCAGTTTATGCGACACCGTCATCAGATCATCCTGAGCTTTCTTGATCGCTTCCAGATCGTCGCCCTCCAGAGCTTTTTTCACTGTCGCAATCGCTTCTTCGATTTTTGTCTTTTCCGCCGCATCTACCTTATCACCGAATTCCTTGACGTTTTTCTCTACAGAATAAACCAGCGAATCGGCATGGTTTCTGGCCTCAATCAATTCCTTACGCTTCTTGTCTTCTTCCGCGTGCGCTTCCGCATCGCGGACCAGCTTTTCAATTTCCGCCTCGGAAAGACCGCTGGATGCGGTAATCTTGATGCTCTGTTCCTTGCCGGTGCCCAAGTCTTTAGCGTTGACATGGACGATGCCGTTGGCGTCGATATCAAACGTTACTTCAATCTGCGGCACGCCGCGCGGCGCTGGCGGAATGCCCACCAGTTCAAAACGTCCCAGCGTCCGGTTGTCACCGGCCATCTGGCGTTCGCCCTGCAGAACATGGATGCTCACCGCCGGCTGATTATCAGCCGCCGTGGAGAAGACCTGGCTTTTCTTGCTGGGTATCGTCGTGTTCTTCTCGATAAGACGAGTCATGACACCACCCAGGGTTTCGATACCCAGGGAAAGAGGCGTCACATCGAGCAACAATACATCTTTGACATCGCCCGCTAATACACCGCCTTGAATTCCCGCGCCGATAGCCACCACTTCGTCGGGGTTGACGCCCTTATGCGGTTCCTTCCCGAAAAGCTCCTTCACTTTCTGCTGGACGCGCGGCATGCGGGTCATCCCGCCGACCAGGATGACTTCGTCAATATCTTTGGGTGAAAGATTAGCATCTTTCAGAGCGGTCTGACAGGGACCGACAACTTTATCAATCAGTTCTTCCACCAGCGACTCAAGTTTGGCGCGTGTCAGCTTGATGTTCATATGCTTGGGGCCCGCCGCGTCCGCCGTGATAAATGGCAGGTTGATGTCCGTTTCCATTGTCGTGGAAAGCTCCATCTTTGCCTTTTCCGCCGCTTCCTTCAGGCGTTGCAACGCCATTTTATCGCTGCGCAGGTCGATACCCTGATCCTTCTTGAATTCGGCGACCAGATAATCCATAACCCGCTGGTCGAAGTCTTCACCGCCCAGGTGCGTATCACCGTTGGTCGATTTCACTTCGAAAACGCCCTCACCCAACTCCAGAATGGAAATATCAAAGGTTCCGCCACCCAGATCGAAGACAGCAACTTTTTCATCCTTCTTTTTATCCAGACCGTAAGCCAGCGCTGCGGCGGTCGGTTCATTGATGATACGCAAAACATTCAGGCCGGCAATCTTGCCTGCGTCTTTGGTTGCCTGACGTTGCGAGTCATTAAAGTAGGCCGGCACCGTAATCACGGCATCCGTCACTTTTTCTCCCAGATAATCTTCCGCGGTCTGTTTCATCTTCGTCAGAATT
>CAYGNV010000203.1:3078-4770 GCA_964351355.1 uncultured Smithella sp. | reverse complement strand
TGGCGGTATTGGAAGCCGCCGCGCGGTGCGACACGGCAAACGCGTCGTTGATATAAACGTCACAAAGTTTGGCGAGTTCCTGGGCAAACGCGTCATCGTTTTTGTCTTCACCCGGATAGAAGCGCAGATTTTCCAGCAGAATCACGTCGCCTGCTTTCATATTGGCCACGGCCTGCAGAACTTTTTCGCCGATGCAATCATCGATGAAGGGAACATCAATCTTCAACAGACCGGCAAGAATCGGCGCGACGGGCTTCAACGAGTATTCGGGAACCGGCTTTCCTTTGGGCCGTCCGAGATGGGACGTAACAATCACTCTGGCGCCCTTTTCCCGGATATAATTGATGGTGGCTAAACTCGCTTTGACACGTGTATCGTCTGTTACTCTGCCTGACTTGTCCATCGGCACGTTAAAATCCACACGCACCAATACCTTCTTTCCACTGACATCAATCTGATCTAAGTACTTCATGATTCTACCTCTCTGTTTTTATTCATGTTGTCATTTCGACCGCCAGGAGAAATCTTTGTCCCGAATATCGCGGGGTTTTAGGATTTCTCGTTGCTGCGCTCCTCGAAACGAGTGACCTGAAAGGTTACGCGTGACCTGAAAGGTTATGACAAAGATTGTAATAATTGGTATCCTTGCGTTGCCATAAAAAACTAAATAAATCTTTATTTCATGATGAACGACAGGAGTTCCAGCATTCGATTGGAAAAGCCCCATTCGTTGTCATACCATGAAAGTATTTTCACCATTTTACCGCCGATGACGGTCGTATTGGGCAAATCCACAATCGATGAATGCGGATTGCCGTTAAAGTCGCGCGACACCAGCTCTTCTTCCGAGCAAAACAAAATACCCTTCATCGCTTTTTGCGAATACTCTTTGAGTTTTTCATTGACTTCCTGTTTGCTCGTTTCGCGCGATAGTGTCGCCACAAAATCGACCAGTGAAACATTGGGTGTGGGAACACGGATCGCCAGGCCGTCAAGCCTGCCCTTCATCTCGGGAATGACTTCCGCAATGGCGCGAGCCGCGCCGGTGGTTGTGGGAATCATGGAAAGCGCGGAGGCGCGCGCTCTGCGCAAATCCTTGTGCGGCTCGTCGAGAACCACCTGATCGTTGGTGTAGGAATGAATCGTCGTCATCAGGCCGTGTTCCACGCCGAATTCCTCATGCAGAATTCTGACGATCGGCGCCAGGCAGTTGGTGGTGCAGGAGCCCATGGAGATAATGTGATGTTTTGATTTATCATAGTCTTGCGCATTGACGCCGAAAACAACCGTCACGTCCGCCCCTTTGGCGGGGGCGGAGATCACCACTTTTCTGGCGCCGGCTTTCAGATGTTTTTCTGCTCCGTCCTTATCGGTGAATCTTCCTGTGCTCTCCAGAACAACATCTACCCCCAGGTCTTTCCAGGGCAGTGTTTCCGGGTCTTTTACGGAAAAAACCTTTATTTCCTTACCGTCAACGATGATGGCATTGGGTGTGGATTTTACTTCAGCATCGAGTGTGCCGTGAATAGAATCATATTTGAGCAGGTGCGCCAGTGTTTTGGCGTCGGTAAGATCATTGACTGCCACGAATTCCACATCCTTATTCTTATAACCGGCGCGAAATACCAGTCGGCCGATTCTCCCGAATCCGTTAATTGCGATCTTGACAGACATATTTACCTCCTCAACCCT
>CAYGNV010000203.1:0-2978 GCA_964351355.1 uncultured Smithella sp. | reverse complement strand
CCGAAAATAAGAATCGGCACGATCCCTGATTCCGGCATTGTATTGGCGCCGGGCCATAAATTTATTTTAACCAGTCGCCCGATTGAAGGCAGCATAGAGGCCGTGTCGCTCACGTATAAAGATTTGCCGAAGGAAGTGAAAGCCGGAGACAGGCTGCTTTTGGCCGACGGCTTAATGGAGCTGGTCGTTGAAGAAGCGAACGACACTGATATTATCTGCAAAGTGGTTACCGGCGGCCTTCTGACGTCGCATAAGGGAATTAATTTACCAACCGGTACAATCCGCACGGCATCCCTCACTGAAAAAGACCGCAGCGATCTGCTGTTCGGCCTGGAAAATGGGGTTGATTTTATCGCCTTATCTTTCGTTAAAACTGCGGACGACATCAAAATGCTCAAAGACATTATTGCCGCAAAGGGCAAAGATACCCCGGTGATTGCCAAAATAGAAAAACATGAAGCCGTGGATAACATTGATGCCATTATGGATATTTCGGACGGCATCATGGTTGCGCGCGGTGATCTGGGTGTGGAAATACCGCTGGAAGATGTTCCGCTGATTCAAAAGCGTTTGATTGCCAAAGCCAACGCCTCCGGTAAACCGGTCATCACTGCGACACAGATGCTGCGGTCGATGGTTTCTTCGCCGCGGCCCACCCGCGCCGAAGCCGCCGACGTCGCTAACGCTGTGCTCGACGGCACCGACGCCGTTATGCTCTCTGAAGAAACAGCATCCGGCGACTATCCGGTGGAGGCTGTTTTGTATATGAGTCGTCTGGCTGTCGCCGCCGAGGCCGGGTTTCCTTTTGAAGAATTTCTGGCCATGACTCCGAGGAAGGATATTTCCGAATCAGTTGCTCATGCCTCCTGTGTTCTGGCCAGTCATCTGGAGGCAAAAGCTATTGTTGCCCATACCCAGTCCGGCAGAACAGCCCGCTACATATCCCGCTTTCGCCCCAGCCAGACGATTGTTGCCTTATCACCCAATGAAAAGACCGTGCGGCGTCTTTCTTTAAGCTGGGGCTGTCTTCCCCGCCTGGTCAGCGATCCGCACGATACGGATGACATGATCGAAAAAGCCTCTCAGGCTGCCATGGAGTCCGGTGAAGCAAAGCCGGGAGATTTAATTGTCATCACCGTCGGCCATCCGATCTGGGTGTCGGGAACGACGAATATGCTCAGGGTGAAAAGGTTGAAATAAGTTGCTAGACTGATCCCCTGAAGGGGACACGAGACCGAAGGCTGAAGGTAAAAGACGATAGGCCAATAGCCTAAACCACTAAAGGAGGTTTCATGCAGATTTTAGCGTTTAATGGAAGTCCACGTTCTCAGGGAAACACATCCACCATCGTTGCCTCCATGCTGGAGGGTGCGCGATCGCGCGGCGCCCAGACCACCGAGGTGCGGCTTCATGACATCAACTTCAAGGGCTGCCTGGGCTGTCTGGGTTGTCGGAAAAATCCAGGGTTTTGCAGTGCCAAAGATGACCTGAGCCCCTATCTGGAAGCGATCAAAACTTGTGCGGGAATGGTTCTCGGCTGTCCTGTTTACATGTACCGTTTGTCCGGCCAGATGAAGCTGTTTGTGGATCGCATTTATTCTCTTTATGCCAATTTGCCGCAGGGTGGCTACAAGTCCATGGTGCCTCCGGGTAAAACTTACGCGCTGGCGATTTCCCAGGGCGCGCCCGATCCCGTGCAATATCAGAAATCCATTGCGTATCTGGCCGGTATGACCGGCAGCGGTCTGGGCATGGATGTTGTGGGGAAAATTATTCATACCCAGAGCGCGGAGAAGCCAGCGGCCGGAGACAGCGAGCTTCTGGAGCAGGCTTTTGACATCGGCCGTAAAATGGTCAGATAACGTAGAGACGTTGCATGCGATGTCTCTACGGAGCTTGGACAGCAAGGATGTGGTTGAGGTTATGAGCGATGATAAACTATATATTGTCCTGATGGGGCTGCCTGCCCGCGGCAAGTCCACGCTGGCCGTGCGTTTGAGAGAGGCTTTCCACAAAGATAGCATTCATACCCGGATATTCAATAACGGCAATCTGCGCCGGATTTACATGCCGCTTACGGAAACATCCTGCGCCGAGTTTTATTCCCCGAATAATCCGGAGGCCGTGGCGCTGAGAAAGAAATTCGCCCGCATAAACATGAAAAGAGCTAAAGCTTATCTGCGCAATTCCGGACAGGTGGCTATTCTGGACGCGACCAACGCAGGCCGTCGTCGCCGGGAGATGATAGAGGAATATCTTGATGACCACCCCTTGTTCTTTATCGAATGCGTGAATGATGATGATGATATTGTGCCTTTGAGTATTCTGGAAAAAACGAAACTGCCGGAGTTTGCGCAACTGGACAGCAAGACAGCGGAAGCGGAGTTTTTGAAAAGAATTGATTACTATAAAATGATCTATGTTTCCTTGAAGGTGGAAAGAAACTATGTCCGCCTGGATTCACTGCAAAACAAGATTATCGAGGAAAAGCATACCGATTCGATTCCCCTTTACGCACGCCTGCGCGATTATCTGGTCACAGACGAAGTTAAAAATCTTTTTCTGATCCGGCATGCCCAAACGGCTTATAACGTGGAGGATCGCATTGGCGGCGATTCCGGTCTTACTGCAAGAGGAAGGGCGCAAGCCGAAGCGCTGGGGCAGTTTTTTGTCAAAAAGAAGATATCTTACATTTTTACCAGCAGCAAGCTGAGAACGAAAAGAACGGCGGAAGCTATTGCAGAAAAACAGGACGATTGTCGGATTATCGCACTCAAAGAGTTTGATGAAATCAATGCCGGCGTCTGCGAAGGCATGACCTACGCTGAGATTGAAAAAAAGATGCCGCAGGTTTTCCGTGAGCGCGAAGCCCATAAATACGCTTATGTGTATCCCGAGGGTGAAAGTTACGCGACGATGAAATCGAGAATCGAGGCGGGAATCAAAAAATCATTCTTTCTCAACCGGCGCGCGGAAAA
>CAYGNV010000202.1:0-4798 GCA_964351355.1 uncultured Smithella sp. | reverse complement strand
GACTTCTACCGTGTGAAGGTAGCACTCTCCCGCTGAGTTAACCGCCCAAGTGCCGTTTGCTATAACCTAAAGTTTTCCGCATTTCAAGTAAAAAGACTTCCTTATAATTCCGTCGGGACAAAATTTGGAAAAGAAGCGTTGCCGCTGACCCTTCCGCCATTCGTTTATCTTAAATGGCGGAAGGGTTCGAGCGACGCTTTCAGCTTGGCGCTGGAGAGGGTTTCGAACTACAACATTTCATAAATACCGGCTGCGCCCATACCGCCGCCGATACACATGGATACTATACCGCGTTTTCCGCCACGACGTTTCAGCTCATACAACAGCTGAGCGGTCAGTTTGGCGCCGGTGCATCCCAGAGGATGACCCAGAGCAATCGCGCCGCCATTGGGATTAATGTCGCCTGCCCAATAACGGTCTTCGATACCAACCACGCGGCAGGAATAAATTGCCTGTGAGGCAAAGGCTTCATTGATTTCATAAACATCAATGTCTTTGGTCGTCAAACCGGCCATTTTTAAAACTTTCGGGATGGCATAAGCAGGGCCCACACCCATTTCTTCCGACAAACAACCTGCTACTGCATAGTGAGTCATTTTGGCAAGAGGCTTCAGTTTCAGGGCTTTAGCTTTTTCCGCGGTCATCAAAATGGCAAAGGCCGCACCATCCGTCATCTGGGAAGCGTTACCGGCAGTAACGACACCGCCTGCCTTGAAAGGTGATTTCAGTTTACCAAGATCCTCGACCGTCGTCGGCCAGCGCACACCATCATCCGTATCAAACTTGACGATTTCTCTGACGCGCTTGCCATTCTTTACTTTATATTCAAACGCTTCGATAGGAATAATCTCTTCCTTAAATTTTCCGGCTTTAATGGCTTCATAAGCGCGGCGATTACTTTCGACACCGAACTTATCCTGATCTTCACGTGAAACGTTATGATTCATCGCCACGTTTTCTGCGGTGTTACCCATGTTGATATAGACATTCGGCATGCTGCCGTCAAACTTCCAGTCGGGGTTCGGACGCATGGCTGAACCACCCATCGGAATATGCGACATGGTTTCGCAACCACCGGCAATAATGACGTCCGACCAGCCGGCGCGAATTTTTGCCGTGGCATCGGCAATGGCCTGAATACCGGATGAGCAAAAACGATTGACCGTCATGCCGGAAACGGAAATCGGCATACCCGCGCCCATGGCCAAAATTCTTCCTAAATTCATGCCCTGTTCCGCTTCGGGGAAAGAACAACCGACAATCAAATCGTCAACATCAGCGGGATCCAATTCCGGCACTCTGGCCAGTAAACCTTTGAGCACCTGGATACCATAGGCATCCGATCTTGTTGCGGCAAGACCTCCTCTTTTATAACGGCCGCCCGGACTTCTTACGGCTTCAACAATTACAGCATCACTCATGATTTTCCTCCTTCATTTCAGATCGCGCGGGGTCTGCTTCCTTAACGGATCAACCAAACCGCCGCGCTCGTTGTTTCATAATAGTTAGTTACGCAGCGGCTTGCCCGTGGTCAGCATGTGCATAATGCGTTCCTGCGTTTTCTTCTCGCCCATCAGGCTGAGGAAAGCTTCTTTTTCCAGATCCAGAATCTCCTGCTCCGAAACATATGTTCCCTCGGCACAGTCACCGCCGGAAAGAATATGGGCCACTTTTCTCGACACAAACAAATCGTAATCGGAAATGAAATTGCCGTATCTCATGTTCATGATGATGCCTTCTACCAATCCGCGGAAGTTCTCACCCATCACAGGAATCAGTGCCGGTCTGGGCGGTTTGTACTCGGCCATTATCAGCGACAGAACAATCTGTTTGGCTTCATAAATCTGCTGATCACGGCTCATGTTGATGGTTTCCGACTTACGGATATAACCCAGTTCCATGGCTTCCGCCGCGCTTGTGCCTACTTTCGCCGTAGCGATATTCTCAAAAGCTTTAGCCATATGGTACTGCAAATTGAGACCGTTTTCTACAACACCGGCCGGAAGGCCTTCAGTCAAACGAACCAGAAGTTCCTTACAGCCGCCGCCCGCAGGAATCACACCGACGCCGACTTCGACAAGACCCATATAGGTTTCGCCGTTCGCCAGACAACGAGCGCCGTGCATCGCGATTTCGCAGCCGCCGCCCAGAGCCAGACCGGCAGGAGCCGTTACAACAGGCTTGTCCAGATATTTCATTTTCATGTTGCCATTTTGCAGGCTTTCAATGCCCGTCTCAATCAGATCCCACTGTCCCATCTGTGCTGCGGTGAGCACGGCGAAAACATTGGCGCCCGCGGAGAAAGAGCGCTCGTCATGATTGGCGACCACCATACCCACGAAATCTTTTTCAACGATATCACAGGAATCGGTGAGCATCGTGGTCAGGCCTTCGTCAATAGAGTTCATCTTGGTATGGAATTCCAGACAGACCACACCGTCGCCGATATCAATCAGGCTGGCGCTGGCGTTTTCTTTAATAATTTTGCTGCGTTCTTTGAGGGATGGCAAAATGATGATGCGGGAATTTTCTTCGATTTTGACATAGCCCTTCTTCTCAAAATCATAGAAATACTTACCATCCGCTTTGGTTGTGTAGAAAGATTCACAACCTTTTTTCAGCATTTCTTCGACCTTCTTGGGAACTTTCAATTTCAGCTTCTTCATGACGTCAATGGCTTCCTTGACGCCCACGGCATCCCAGGACTCGAAAGGACCTAATTGATGATTGTAGCCCCATTTCATGGCATTATCGATGGACATAATGGTTTCGCAGATTTCACCGACACGGTTGGCAGAGTAGATGAAGTTTTTGCACAAATATTCGCGAACGTAATCTCCGGCCTTGTCCTCGCCGTTAAAAACGGTTTTCATGGATTCGCGGATATTTTCTTTCTTCTTGGCGGCAGAGATAGAATCAAATTTCGGTTTGCCGGCGGGCACGTATTCCATCGTGTCAATATCCAGCATCAGTTTGACGGTTTTGCCCTTGGCGTCTTTGGTTTTCTTATAATATCCCTGTTTAGTTTTGTTGCCCAGCCATTTATTTGCCAGCATCTTTTCCAGGAACGGCGCAGGAGCAAACATATCCCGTGACTCATCATTGGGAACCGCATCATAAAGGTTTTTAGCAACATGGCTTCCGATATCGAGGCCAACAAGATCCATGGTGCCGAAGAGTGCTGTTCCCGGACGGCCGATGGCTTTGCTGACAATGGCGTCCACTTCATCAACTTTTAACTTCTTGTCCAGCATCAGTCTGGCTGCGTTGGACATATCGAAAACCCCGATACGGTTTCCAACAAAGTTCGGAGAGTCTGAACAAACAACCACGCCCTTGCCCAATGACTGCTCGCTGAATTTTATCATGAAATCGACTACTGCCGGGTCCGTTTCTACACCGGGAATGATTTCCATGAGTTTCATGTAGCGGGGAGGGTTGAAAAAGTGCGTTCCCAGAAAATGTTTTTTTAGATTGGCGCTGAATTTTTCGCTGATGTCTTTAATGGGAATACCGGAGGTATTCGTCGAAACAATACAAGTCGGTTTGATAACCTTTTCTACTTTTGCAAAAAGGTCCTGTTTGATTTTAAGGTTTTCTACAACAACCTCACAAACCCAATCCGCATCGGCCAACCACTTCAAATTATCTTCAAAGTTTCCGATTTTGATCATGGACGCATTTTTCTTGGTAAAGAAACTGGCAGGTTTTGATTTTGTGACACCGGCCAGACCGTTTGCCGCAAAACGATTACGCCATGCGGAGCTTTTTTCCGTCAGGCCCTTCTTCTTGTCAGCATCCGTCAGTTCAAATGGAATGATATCGAGCAAATAACACTCGACACCGGCATTGGTCAGATGAGCCGCGATGGCAGCACCCATGACTCCCGCACCTAAAACAGCCGCTTTTTTGATCTTTAATGACATTATTATCCTCCTTCTCTTTCTTATGAACCGCGGATTTGATTTGCGATCCATAAATTGTTTGAGGCCAAGCTGCGCCTACATTAACCTTCATACCTCATTCGATATTTCATGAACCGTTTAACGGTTCACATGTCAGCTTAAGCTATAATGGCGAGCTTATCACATCCTTTCTCCAATATATTTCCGATAGTAAAAAACGCATCGCCGTAGAAAATACAGCGAGGAGTTTTTTTGTTTGTTTTAATAATTTTATTGGGATGGGAAAAAAATGTAAGTCTTGATAAAAAACCAAACTATTGAAACAGTTCGAGGAAGCTTTTACTCCTGATGCTACTTTTCGATCATGAAGCCATGCAACGAAAAATATGATGGTAAAGACTTCAGGCATTCCGTGGCTCCCTTTCCACTTTGAAGAGAAGTCAAAAACAATTTATTGAAATTGATTTTGCCCTGCATAAACCCGGGCATCAATTTCCGACGCTCAAGGGGAAAAAACGCTGAACCCCGATGGTTAACTTTTAGCCGTCTGCTGGGCTTTGGTCAATTACTGACTAAAGGTCACTGCGGGTATTATTAAACCAAACAGGAACCAAAGTCAAGGCAAATAAGTTATTTTTTGAGTTCTTCCAGATGATTTATCCGGTATTCAAGAAACCGGCAATTCCACTGAAGATTTTGGCATTTATCATACGGGATTGCTTCGTCGGCTGTTGGCCTCCTCCTGAGAAACTTCACTGCAATTCGCCAGAACAAGGGGTCTTGCCACCCTTTAGCGGTGGTTGCAACCATCTAAAGGTGGCAAGACCCCTTGTTCTAACGGTGAAGAACTGGTAAATTGCTCGCAAAGACAGCCGCATCCGGGATAGCCTGCC
>CAYGNV010000201.1:0-4813 GCA_964351355.1 uncultured Smithella sp. | reverse complement strand
CCTCCGATTTATTATTGCCGTTTAGCGCCCGGCTAGGCGTTAATTTGTTATCCAATTATTGTCGCGATATACAGACAGCCGCTTCCGTGCCGCCGCCTCGAATACTCCATGAGCGTCGATGTAATCATAAATGACGGCCTCGTTCTTTCCCGGTGCCGGTCTAAGCACACGGCCCAAGTATTGAATCAGCCGCCCGTGATACGAAACAGGGACGGCCAGAAACAGCGTTGACAGGTGTTTGCAGTCAAATCCTTCACCGATCAGCTGGCCGGTAGCGATTAAGACTTTAACCTCGCCCGCGTTGACTCGTTCGACAATTTCAATCCGGTTTTTTTGTGGGGTGTCTCCGGTAAGGACTTCGCTTTTTACACCCTGCGCCTGAATCATTTGACTGAGGCGCTCAGCGTGTTCCTTTCGGTCGGTAAGACATAGGCAAGCCCCCGTTGCGTTCGTGCCTTCACGGGCAACGTCGCCAGCAATAAGGGTATTGCGTTCATTGCTCTCGCACAATTCTGAAAGTGCTTGTGAGTAGGCTTCCGCTGGATCGGCATAAGGATAAATATTTGTGTCTTTCAAGACGACACGCGCAGGAACAATGCCGTTGACGTTTTCAAGCGCCTGCCGGTCAATGCTTGCCTGCTGATTCCCGCAATATAAGTAAATGACTTTCGTCAATCCGTCGCGCCGATAGGGTGTTGCAGATAGACCGGTGATGAATTTGGCGTCAAACACCCCCAGGGCATCCGTGAAGCTTCGTGAAGGCGTCCGATGACATTCATCAATAACGATATGGCCGAAGTTGCTTTTGATCAGTCCGGCAAGTGGATATATAGAATTGATAATCCCAATGGTGATCGCCTTGCCGACAACCTTCTTGCCGTTCCCTATCTGGCCGATTTCTGAGCAGGGGATTGATAAAAACTCATTGATCCGCTGTTTCCATTGTTCAAGTAATTCTTTTGTATGACAGATGATCAGGGTCGGTTGCCGTCTCGCTGCGATAATAGCCAGCGCCATGATCGTCTTGCCGCCGCCCGTGGGACAATTTAAAACACCTTCTGGATATTTGAGCATATCCGAAACGGCTGTTGACTGATACGGTCGCAAGGTTCCAGAAAACGGAAAGTCCACTTCCGGTAATGTCCGTCGGGTGTCGAGGATCTGAAAAGGAGTTTCTGTCTGTCTGGCCAGGTGGACCAATTTCGGGAAATATCCCCGCGGCACGACAATATCATCCGGCGTCTGCCTGTAAAACGTGATCGTTCGCGGAATGTTCCCTGTCCATCGGTTCATTTTTTCAGCGTCGGCATAAGCAGGGTTTGGAATCGTCAAGTCCTGCCGGATTTGCCCGGCTAAGTTTGAAGGCGTGCCGGTGATGGTGATTTCGTTTTTAATGAGTAAGTGCATTCAATCTATCCTTTCGTAAGCGCCCACGGGTTTCCTTGCTGTGTCCGTTCTTCATGCTGAATTAACATTTTCCCATCCTTTCGATGGTTGGGTCACAGGTGCAATCAGCCAGACGCAAGGTCTTAATCGCCGGGCAACCGGCTTGATGTTTCACTTCGATATGTGTCACGCCCGGATCCGCCTGGCCGATGGCGTCGGCTATTTTTTTTATTTTCCCTGTCAGGATCAGCTTATTTTCCACGGTCAGACCTCCGGACAAATGGGCGGACACCGGACATACCTATAGGTATGTGTCCGGTTGTCCGGCCGGACAAAGTCCGGACATTGGCGGACAAAGCCGGACAAAGCCGGACATAATTCTTAAAAATCGCTTCGTAAGTCATTGTATATCCTCGTTTGTCCGGGTGTGTCCGGTCTATTTGCAAACCATACGTCGTTCTTCGCGGACACAAGGTGCATGTCTCGAAGCTCCGAAACGGCCCTTTTAAAAGCCTTCCGTTTTGCATCGGAAGATGACGCGGGAGATATTCCGGCATCGTAACAGGCCATCCGCCATTCATCGACGTCCACGGCATCTCCACCGAGTTTTAAAAGGCAGTCATAGGCAAGCTTCCGGGTTCCCCGTAACGATCTTGTGCAGTCCGGCGTCACTCCCTCAATCTGTCTCAATACGCATGATGTAATGGGATTTTCATTTTCATCTATCCATCCGGTATCGACCGGACAAAGTTCAAAGCTCAAGGGTTCCGGTTCTTCGTGGTCTTTAGCCTTTGTGCAGGTCAATGTCCGTGTTCCGTCCGGGTTCTTCGAAAGTCTATATTCCAAGTCAAGCGCCCCTCTCAATGCAGACGCGCCCCTTGCTCGATCTGTAGCGGACAACCCCGAATGATGGACGATGGAGATAGCACAACCGTATCTCGCCCGGATCGAATCCAGCGCGGCGACAAAAGCCGTCATATCCGAAGTGGAATTTTCGTCACCGGCCCCGAAGTTACGGTTAAGCGTATCCACAATAACCAGACTAGGCGTGCCGTGAATATTGACCATTTCGTCGATGGCCGTTATAACTTCCTGTACCTGGCCTATAATGGCCGCTGGCCGGTCAGATACGAAAAAGGGGACGCCTGCCAGGTCAATGTTATGCTCAATACTCCAGACTTTCAGCCGTCGGCCAAGGCCGCCGAATCCCTCACCGGCAATATAAAAAACCGATCCCTGGCTAACCCTGCGTCCGTGCCAGCGGATTCCCGAAGCGACACTCAACCCTTCATCTATTGCTTTACAACTTTTCCCTGATCCGGCGTCACCGAAAGTTGACATGAGCTTGTTCTTTGGCATATATCTGTCGATCAACCAATCAGCCTCGCTTGGCTTTTCGCAAAGTATTGCCGCAGGTTTGAAATGAAATCCTGTCCGTGTTGGCGCTCCATCGTCCATAATCGCTAGGCGTTCTTCCTGTTCGATCTGTTCGATGTTCAAGGCGTAATCCTCAAGCTGCGCGTCTGTTAATTGTTGCTCTCTCATTTGTCGCACCCTTTAAAATTTCAATTTGGTCTTCCGTGCTGCCGTAAAGCATTGTGTCTAAATTATTTTCAACTTGTGCCAGTTCACCCATCGCAAGCGCAAAGCTCACCGCACCGGCATCGGTAAGCGCCGACGGATTATCTTTGACCTGGAGCCGCAGCCGATGGAGATAAACAGCCCGGTCGCAATGGTCAAAGTAAACTCGCTGAAGGTTTTCTTGAAATTGTTTCTGGATTTCTTTCCGTCGATGAATTGCCGGGTCAATCGGCGCCGGACGCCCCGGACGGATTCCAAGATGGACGCAGGCGTCTTTGAAGCTCAAGCCCCGCAGTTTCATGATGAAGTCAACGACGTCACCCGAAGCACCACAACCGCGACACCAAAAGCGGCCTCGTTCCGGCCAGACGCGGAAACGATCCCGGCCGCCACAAAGCGGACACGGCCCGGCATACTCGCCGCCATGTGTCCGGCCAACCTTCTTTAAGGTGGTCTCCTGCTCAATGACGGGCAGGATGTCGGGTTTTTGTTCGATCATCGTGCGGCAGCCTTATCTTCCGTAAAGCGGATCTTCTGTCTGAGATACTCAAGGAATGAATCTTTCGGGTAGCCCTTCACCCGGCCAACATAGACAAATTCTTTGGGGCCTTTGTTCAAACTGTCGTCATTTCCGACGCTGCGCGGCACCATAGGTAAAACGTCGCGCCATCTGTGCCAGTTCCTAAAAACGATGGGCGGAAGTTCTGCCGCGATTGCCGCTAAAATCTGTTCACGTTTTGCTTGGGCTTCTTCGTTCATGCGACAACCTCTTTTAAAGAAACACTTCGGGGCCGATTTTTGATCCATTCGTCTATTTCGTTCTCTCTAAAACCAATGGCCCTTTTTGTGATTTGGACAGGCTGAGGAAATTCAGATCGTTCGATCAACCTGTAAATCATTTGCCTCTTTAAGCCTGTCCGATCCTCGGCCTCAGGAAACCTGAGAAGCTTTTCAGACATCGTTCTTTCTCCTTTCTTTTGTGTTTTGTAATGTCTCTGTACGGGTATGATTATATCAACAAGATTATCGGATGGCAATTGAAATATCGATATAAAACAATAGTTTATATATCCGATGAAATAGTTGTTGCAATCATCTATATCATCGGATATAATATCGAACATGGGGGAATTATGGACATACAAAAAAGAGATTTTATGAATGAAATGCTTAGTTTTGTTAATCAAGACATAATTGGACTAAAAGATAACCAATGCCGAAGGCTTGCTAAAGCCATGCAGAAAAAAGCGTTAATTCCTTATGATACGATAATTCCGATCAGGCAATATAGCGGAGGCGTGATGCTGCAACATTTTGATGTTGGGGACTCTTCAAAATGTCGGGCGTTCCTTGAGAATCTCCATTTTCGGCTTAACCGACTAATGACAGAATTTTTTCAAGGTTCAGATACTGAAGATTTCGGGGACCAGCGAATAAATTTCACATTGTCTATGTCTGGCAAGTTCCGCCTGGCAGTTACGCCAACCATATCCGGACCGGATTCCGATGTTTATATGTTGCTTGTGGGCTTCGCGTGGGCGTTACATAATCTTCCCACCGATAGGATAAAGAAATGCCAGTGGTGCGGACATATCTTTTTACAGACAACAGGAAAAGAAAAGCGTTGTTGTAGTAAACAATGCGCGGACAGGGTGGTCGATGCCCGACGGCAGGGCACGCCAGAACGGAAAAAAGTCTCAAGTCTGGCCACCGACCGACAATATCAAAAAAAACATCCGGGATATGTGCCCGTGCGAGTAGAAGGTAGAAAAAATAGGGCATGGAAAAAAGAAAAGGCGGCCTGAAAGACTTCTGTCTTTTTCACTTCGGGAAGTTCACCACTTGC
>CAYGNV010000200.1:0-4828 GCA_964351355.1 uncultured Smithella sp. | reverse complement strand
GGATTCTTTAAAAGGTCTATCACTTCAATGCGGTATTTCCCCGCGAGGTGCTCTTCGCAGATCTTCTTTAAATTAGCAAAGGCCGTAATCGAGTTCTGGGTCTGACCGGCTACATATAACCGGAGCTTCCAGAGTCCTTCTGTAGCATCGGTCTTTGCTTTCTTCCCCTTTCCTGATGACACAGCTTTCATCTTACTCTCCTTTCCTCTTCTTTTTCGAGCGCAACGCCTGCGGAGCGGAAGGTTTCCCCTTGCGAAGATGCGCCATATCCAAACGGTCTTCTGCCTGGACAGCTTGTCTTTTTTGTTCCTCTTCCGCCATCAAATGCACCTCTTGAGTTTCCACATCGAACTCGGCACGCAACGCTGTGATCTTTGCTTCCAGGGCATTCTTCTTGCGCTCCTGCTCGCGGAGCCGGCGATCCACCTCGCGCCAGCGTGCCAGATCAGAGGCCTTTTCCCCGGCTTCCTGGGTTGCCCGGGCACTGCCGGTTAATACCTGGCCTGCGCCGGTATAGATGTCGATCAGGCCAATGCCCCGGTTCGTGAGCAGAAACTCCTGAATCTGATTGGAGTGGGACATGCCGCGGGACTTCAAAATGTAGAGGCCCCGATTGCGTTCCCCGTTGAGTTCGATATCCCGGAGGAGAAGCCAGGTATCGATCAGAGAAGATATCTCTTCGCTTGTGTGTTCCAGGCTGCCTATAAAATGAGTGAGATCCGTAAGGAAAGTAGAGATATTTTTCATCTTCAAATAATCGACCAGGCGCGTTAAGATGGATTTGACCTCTGATGATGTTCCCGCGGCGCTCAGGTTGCTGATCGGGTCCACAATGAAAACCTGGGGCTTGAACTCCTCGATCACCTTGTGGAAGGTGAGAAGATGCATCTCCAGGCCGTAAAGCGAAGGCCGGGCTGCATGAAACTTGAGAAGCCCCTTCTTCACCCAGCGGGCGAGATCGATGCCGATGGAGTTCATGTTCCGGATGATCTGGCTGGGCGATTCCTCGAAGGCAAAATAGAGGCAGCGCTCACCTCGCAGGCAGGCGGCAGCGGCAAAGGTAGCCGACATACTTGTTTTGCCCGTGCCTGCCGTACCGGAGACGAGGATGGTGCTGCCCCGGTAGAACCCCTTACCGCCAAGCATTGTATCCAGCTTGGGAATGCCCGTGGAGATGCGCTCCGAGGAAACGGGGTAGTCGAGCCCCAGGGAAGTGATTGGCAGGATAGAGAGGCCGCTCTCGTCTATCAGGAAGGGATACTCGTCGGAGCCGTGAGATGAGCCGCGGTATTTGACAATACGCAGGCGGCGCGTGGAAATTTGCTCCACGATGCGGAAATCGAGGAAGATCACGCAATCGGCGACGTATTCTTCGAGCCCGTAGCGGGTCAGGGTCTTGTCGCCGCTTTCCCCCGTAACGATGGCCGTCACCCCGCGGTCTTTCAACCAGTGAAAAAGCCTTCTCAACTCTGCCCGAAGGATAGCGGCATTAGACAGTCCGGAAAAAAGTGCTTCTATGGTATCTAAAACAACCCGCTTCGCGCCGATGGAATCAATGGCATTCCCCAGGCGGATAAACAATCCTTCCAGGTCGTACTCACCCGTCTCCGCAACCACGCTGCGCTCGATGTACACGTGGTCCATTGCGATGAGACCACGCGCCATCATGTCCGGGAGAGAAAAACCAAGGGAGATGAAGTTCTTCGCAAGATCCTCCGGCGTCTCCTCGAAGGTAATGAAGACCCCTGTTTCTCCGTAATCCATGGCGCCCCGTATGAGAAACTCCATGGCGAAAAGCGTTTTGCCGCAACCCGCAGAGCCGCAGACCAGGGTTGGCCTGCCTCTCGGAAGCCCTCCCTTCGTGATCTCATCGAGACCCTTTATACCTGTCGGGCATTTCTCAAGAACAACAGAATCATGTTTTTTCTTAGCCATGGTCATCTCCCTGAACATTTTTTGCACGGGTAGCAACTTATCAAAAAATATATTAATTTGCCATAGCTAAAATGAACTGACAGAAATACGGCTTTAATCCCGCTGTTGCGGGACGAGCGTTAATTCTCCGTAGCGAGCTCGCGCGGTGGCTTGAATTAATGATGGAAATTGGCTGAAGAATTTTCTATAGTGCCGAATAATTTTTGCGGGAGGTCATTAAGATGCAGGATCGTCAGTTCGGGCGGATTCGTTTTGTTTACGGTGAAAACGGGGGGAAGTACCCTTTTAATCATTCTCTGTATTTGCAGGGGGACAAGGCGAGTGTGATTATTGATCCCGCTTGCTCTCTGGAAAAGCTCACGAAGCTGAGGGATGAGGGCGTCGATGGGGTCTGGCTTTCTCACTGGCATGAAGATCACATCCGCTATCTGAATCTTTTTGAAAATTGTCCGCTATGGATTTCTGAACGGGATTTCCCGCCGCTGACGGATCTTGATGTTTTTCTGGACTGGTATGGCATTTTGGAGGCCGTCCCCCGCAGCTACTGGAAGCATGAAATGCTCACAACTTTCAACTACCGCACGAGGCAGACGGCGCGGTTTATAGCAGATGATGAGACGATTGATCTGGGCAATCTTCCCGTTCAGGTGATTGCCACACCGGGCCATACACCAGGCCATCTTTCTTTCTTTTTTCCAGAGGAAGGCCTGCTTTTTCTGGGAGATTACGATCTGACGTCGTTTGGCCCCTGGTATGGGGATGTGGCCTCCAGCATTGAAGAGACAATCGCCTCTATCCGTAAACTAAAAGCAATTCCCGCCCGGAGATGGGTGGCCGCGCACAATACGGGATTTTATGAAGAAAATCCCGGCCCGCTCTGGGATGCCTATGAAAATATTATTTATGAACGGGATGAAAAAATACTGAACTATCTTGCTCGGCCGAAAACGCTTGCGCAAATTCTATCCGCCTGGCTGATCTATGGCCGGCCGAGGGAACCCAAAGAGTTGTATGAGTTTAATGAAAGGGTGCTGATGTTGAAGCACCTGGAGTATTTGATGCGGCAGGGACTCATTTTGTTGGAAAACGGTCTTTACACAAAAGCTTGACCGAGATTTGACTTGATAAAATGGCGGTAGAATTGTACAAAAGATGCAAATGATTTCTTTCCGGAGGATTAAATGTACTGGGAAAAAGAAATAGAGACCATGGATCGTGCTAAACTGGAAGCGACGCAACTGATTGCGCTTCAGGATACGCTCATCAAAGTGGAAAAATCTTATTATTACGGCAAAACGTTCCAGGAAAAGGGGCTGGGTGTCAGCTCGGTGAAATCCCTTTCGGATATCGCCAAGTTTCCGTTTACGAACAAGGACGATCTGCGCGAACACTGGCCTTACGGTTTTACCGCCGTGCCGAAAGATGAACTGGTGCGAATGCACTCGTCATCGGGAACGACCGGCCGCGCGACGGTTGTCTTTCACACCGCCAAAGATATCGCCGTCTGGACGAATCTGTTGGCGCGCTGCCTGCACATGGCCGGCATGCGCAAAGGCGATGTCTTCCAAAACATGATGACCTATGGACTTTTTACGGGTGGTCTGGGATTTCACTACGGCGCTGAAAAAATCGGCGCGCTGGTCATTCCGGTGGGGGCGGGCAACTCCAAGCGCCAGATTCAGTTGATGCGCGATTTTGCCACCACAGCAGTTCATGTCATTCCCAGCTACGCCCTTCATCTGTCCACGGTTTTTGACGAGTTGAAGCTCGATCCGCGCAAGGACACGTCCGTAAAAATCGCTTTCCTGGGCGCGGAGCCGCACACGGAAAAGATGCGCAAAAAGATCGAAGAAATATACGGCTACAAGGCATTCAACTCCTACGGCCTTTCCGAAATGAACGGGCCGGGCGTGGCCTTTGAATGCCCCTACCAGGACGGCATGCATATCTGGGAAGACAGCTTCCTGGTGGAGATTATTGATCCGAAAACGCTGCAACCGGTTCCCGATGGCGAGGAAGGTGAGCTGGTTATGACGTCTTTGCAGAAAGAGGGGATGCCGCTCATCCGTTACCGCACCAAGGATCTGACTCGGATTATCCCGGGACTCTGTGCCTGTGGACGGACGCATCGCCGGATCGAACGGATCAAGGGCAGATCGGACGATATGCTGATCCTCAAGGGCGTGAATATTTTCCCGATGCAGATTGAAAAGAAATTGATGGACATTGCCGGTGTCGGCACCAACTTTCTGATCATTTTAAACCGCGAAGGGTTCAATGACGACATGACGGTAAAGGTGGAAGTGGGCAGACAATATTTTTCCGGCGATTTGAAACAACTGGAAAAGTTAAAAAAGAAAATTATTGAGGAATTAAAAGGCGAAATCCTGATTACACCGAAAGTCGAACTGGTTGGGCCCGACAGCATTCCGAAAGGGGAAGGCAAGGCGGTGCGGGTAATAGACAACCGAAAAGAATAAACCGAGGAGAAACTTATGATTGCTTATCAGTTATCCGTTTTCGCGGAAGATAAACCGGGGAAGCTGGCCCATGTCACGAGCGTTCTGAAAAAGGCTGAAATAAGCATCCGGGCGACAACCATATCGACTTCCGATACGTTCGGGGTGATCAATTTGATTGTTGACGATCCGAAACGTGCGGAAAAGGCGCTGACGGATGCCGGTATGACGGTTCATCTGAAGAGCGTTTTGGCCGTGCTGATTCCCGATAAGCCGGGCGGATTGGATAAGTTAATGCAGCTTTTGTATGGGGAAGGGATCAATATCAACAACGCTTATGGTTTTGTGCTTGAGTGCTCCGCCAGAGCTGTATTTGTTGTGGATGTGGATCAAATCGAAAAAACGGAGAAGCTCGTGGAAAAGAATGGATTTAA
>CAYGNV010000199.1:0-4846 GCA_964351355.1 uncultured Smithella sp. | reverse complement strand
GGCGCGCCATTTGAATTCCCAGGCGCTTAAGACTCCGTCTTGCTCTTCCAGGTAATCAATTTCCTGTTGCGCATGGGTGCGCCAGAACCAGTGGTTGGCATCTCTTCCAGCATAATGGTTGGCCTTCAGCCGTTCCGCCACGAGAAAATTCTCCCACAGCGCGCCCGTGTCCTGGCGCAAGTGCAGGGGGCTGAAGTTCCTGATGACGGCATTGCGAATGCCCGTGTCCCAGAAATATACCTTGCGGCTTTTCTTCAGCTCATTTCTCAGATTGCGGCTGAACGACGGGAGCCGGAACAGGACGTAGGCCTTCTCCAGCAAATCGATGTAGCGTTCCACGGTCTCCTTGTCGGCGCCAATGAGTTGCCCGAGTTCCTGATACGAAACTTCCGAGCCAATCTGCAGCGCCAGCGCCTGTACCATGCGCTCCAGCAGGGCCGGCTTTTTAACGATCCCCAGCGCAAGGATGTCCTTGTACAGATAGCTCTCCGCAAGCAGGGATAACAGATCTCGCTCTTTGCCGGGATGGGTTGCCGGTTCGGGATACAGACCGAAGACCAGACGGTGCTCTAAAAGCCGCTTTTCCTCCAGCATGCCGTGATGCGCCGCCAGTTCTCCGAACGAGAGAGGATAGAGATGATATTCGTATTTTCTGCCCGTCAACGGTTCACTGGTAACGCCCGCAAGCTCGAAGGCCGAGGAGCCGGTGGCAATAATCTGGATGTCCGGCAGAGTGTCGGCGCAGAGCTTGAGCGTGATGCCGATGTTGGCAATGCGCTGCGCTTCGTCTATGATGACCAGCCGCTTGCCGCCGAGGAGTGATTTGAGGCGCGTTGACGTGGCCTCGGCAAGAAGTCCGCGGATATCGGGTTCGTCGCCGCTCAGCCAGAGAGGATCCATGCCTGACTTTTCAGCCACAGCGTGCATGAGGGTGGTCTTTCCCGATTGTCTCGGACCAAACACCAGGATAACCTTGCCTTGGCCAATCCGCTCCGCAATGCGCTGTTCGATGAGCCTGGATACATTTTTCTGAGTTTTCATACGAGTATTTTATATTAATTGTTCGGTTTTGTCCACGCAATTTATGTTGCAAACGCTGGACTTTTCCTTAAACCTTTTTCTCGCTACCTCACGGATTTCCCCTTTGCTGGTTCAGGCTTGCAGTCCTCTATCTAATAGCCCTTCTCCTTAAAAAGCCTCAGACACGCGGCCACGACCTCGGGGTCGTACTTCTTGCCGCTATTGGTTGATATGTTTTCCAGAGCGTCACTTAGAGGGCAGGCTCTCCGGTAGCTCCTGTGGGTGGTCAACTCTTCGAGGGCATGGGCAACAGCCAGAATCCTGGCTTCGATGAGAATGGCTTCTCCCTTGATTCCTTTGGGGAATCCCGAGCCATCATAGCACTCCCGATGCTGAAGGACGATATCGGCAATCGGCCAGATGCATTCGATCTTTTTCAGCGTGTCATAAGCGGCCCCGGGATAGGTCTGATACATGGCTAATCTGTAGTCTTCCAGACGTTCGTCTTCCTTAAGAATATCAACGGGTATATTGACCATCCCGATGTCGTAGATGGCCGAGGCCAGCTCGATCCCCTCCACCTGAAAATCCTTCAACCCCATCTCCCGAGCGATGGCCACCGCCAGTTTCGATACCCGATCATGATGGCCTGGGGTATAAGGCCCTCTCAGTTCGATCGTTTCCGCAATCGCCTCGATCATTCCTTTCATGGATATGTATATTCTGGCGTGGTTCTTTTGCAGATTCAGCTCTATGCCTTGCCTGTTCAGGGCCAGTTCGATGGTGACCTGCAACTGCTTTTTTTCTACCGGCTTCAGGATGTATCCTGATGGACCGGTGAGTTTCGCCCGCCCGAATGTCTTGTCGTCGGCATAGGCGGTCAGGTAAACCACTGGCGTGCCGGAGAGCGCCGTGATCTTTTCTGCCGCCTGTATCCCATCCATTTTTCCGGCCAAAACGATGTCCATCAGCACCAGGTCGGGATGGAGTTCTCTAACCTTCTCTAACGCTTCCTCCCCGGAGTAGGCGGTTGCAACCACATCATAGCCCAGATCGGTCAACTGCCGGGAAAGGTCCCGGGCAACGATCCTTTCGTCCTCAACGACCATTATCTTTTTCTTTTCCATGTGCCTACCCTCCATTACTTACTGCGGGAAACGTTATTGTGAATGTGGTACCCCCTTCGACTGTCAGAGTGATGACGCCATTCATCTGTCCTACCAGGAGATTCACCAGCTCCAATCCCAGGGATTTTGTATTTTGGAAGTCCACCGCTTCGGGAAAACCGATCCCGTTATCCTGAACCTTCAATACGAAATGATCTCCCGCTTTTACCATACTGATATTGACTTCTCCCCCTTTTCCTTTCGGGAAAGCATGCTTCAGGGCATTGGCGACCAGTTCATTTAGGATCAGGCCGCAGGGGACGGATGCTTCCATGGTCAGGGATACATCAGAGGTATTTACATGAATTCCTACAGGTGATCCTGCAATTCCGTAAGCTTGTTGCAAGCGGCCGACCAGATCCCTGACGAAGGCGCCGAAATCGATCCTTGTCAGATCCTCCGACTGATATAGCAGGGTATGAATCTTGGCCATGGTACTCACCCGGTCCATGCTGTTCTGGAAAATTTCCCTGGCTTTTTCATCCTGCAAATAGGAGGACTGCATATTGAGGAGGCTCGAAATCACCTGGAGGTTGTTCTTCACCCGATGGTGGATCTCCTTGAGCATCGTCTCCTTTTCCAGAAGCGATGACTTGATCTTCTCCTCTGCAAGCTTGCGGTCGGTGATGTCGTTCGATATTATCACCGCTCCCGTAGAAAAAGGTGCTATCGAGATTAACAGAATTTTTCCCCTATATATTTTTTCTGGAAAAACTTTCAACTTTCCTGAAGCGAGACATTCCATTAGTTCGGAATACATATCAATCTCGTGACTACCAGCATAATCCCGATACATCACGTCTCCGATATTAGGCAATCGATCACCTGAAATCCTTTTAGCCCGATTGACTGCAATAATTTTTCCTTCCGAATTAACGGCTATGGCTTGATCGGGGTTAAACTCAAACAGTGCATAATTAAAGGATTCCTTTTTCTTTAATTCCTCCTCCGCAAGCTTGTTCTCGGTTACATCGTTATATATAGTGACAACTTCGCCGGAGGGAATCTTAAAAATATAGTTTTCATAGTAATTTGAAAAATGTTCATCCTTATATATTCTGGTGGGAAAAAACGCCGCTTCCCCGGTTTGCCAAACTTTTTTTAGTACGGGAATCAGTCCATAGTTATCAATGTTTGGCCGCAAATCAGATAAACTCTTGCCGACAACATCCTCAAGCGTCTTCCCCTCAATTTTCAAGCTGGTTTTGTTGAAACTTTTAATAATATAATCAGATCCATTGCTGCCATCATTGATGACAGTGTAAATAGCGGAACCACTTGTCATGTTTTCAAATAACAATCGAAACCGTTCTTCATTTTCCCGCAGCGCCTCCTCTACCCGCTTGTGTTCGGTGATTTCAGTTTGTAGTGATTGATTGGATTGCGCCAACTCCACCGTCCGTTCCTGAACGCGTGCTTCCATCTCATCATATGCGTGGTGCAGCATTTCATTTTTTTCGGCCAGTTCGCGAGTGCGTTTATTGACAAGTCGTCTGAGCGTCATCAACCAGAATCCAGCGATCAGGGCGATAGCGATCACCGTGATTATGGTGGGCAAGAGATATTTCTGCACCCTTCGCCAGGGATCGTCAAAAGAGAGCCATTTATCGTAAATCCGGTCATATTCGCCATTCGTTTTAACGATCAACAAACCTTGATTCAACTTTTCCAGTAGTTCCGTGTTCCCTTTCTTTACGGCGAACGAAAAGGTACGTTTGTAGTCCGGAATGGTTGGTCCGCCGGTAAGACCCGTTATTCCATGCTCCTTGATTGACATGGTGCCAATCAACTTCGAGCAGAGGATGGCGTTGTGTTTACCCGATGAAATCAGCTTAAGCCCTACCGGTATCGTATCGACAAGAATCAGTTTTCCTTGGAAATTCCGCCCCATCAGTTGATGATGGGCGGCATCCGAGCGCATGACCACTATTTCCTTCCCCTGGGCGGCGGCGATGTTTGGAATGGTAGTGTCTCCCTCGCGCATGAAGAAGGCATCATAAGACTCAGTATGGGGAAGGCTGAAATCGACCAGGTGTTGTCGTTCAGGCGTCTTTGCCACGATCGGCAACAAATCGAGCTGACCCGACACCAAAGAGTTCCATACGGTGTCCCACGAGCCGGATGAAACCTTAACGGACAACCCCATGGTAGCGGTAACGGCTTTGATCAGTTCAACGGAAAATCCCGTTGGTTGTCCATTATCATCAACAAGGGCATAGGGTGGAAAATCCAGTTCGCTTCCGACGTGGACTTCCTGTGGGCCATTGGCTGCGTTGCAAGCGCCGCTTGTCAGACCTCCGACGAAAAGTATGGCAGCGATCATGAAACAGAACCATCTTGCCGGTCGTTCGGACTTCTTCTTGATGAATAATGGTTGACTCTTTGCCAGCGTTCTTTTTTTCGGGCTGTTCTCAAATTCTTTTTTCATCATCTTTCCTAACCGTTATGGCTGTTGCCTGCCTTTATGTCGGATGTGTTAACTCATTACAACTCCGCAACCTTGGGTTGATCATTGTGGTAAGAATTACCATTTAAAATCATTCTCTTCAAGTTGAAATCCTTTGAATAGGTCCATGCGATTAGTATCGCATTTTCAGGCCTTGTTACCTAAATTCCCGCCAAAATTATAACAAGGATCGTGCAAAGACATTATAGATCAA
>CAYGNV010000198.1:0-4954 GCA_964351355.1 uncultured Smithella sp. | reverse complement strand
CATGAGACCTCCCATGTGTAGACATTATAATTTACTATAATTCACTCATTGAGGGACTAAGTAGAATTATTGTAAAATGATCAGATGTGATTTTATTTATAAAGGTATGGCGGTTGGGGGTCCTCTCGAAGGGACCGATTCGGTGAAGATTAATTTGGGGCTTTGGATAAACGTTCCGGATTTCCATCTGAAGGATAAAATATTGGAATTCAATGCCATTGCGGCATTGCCGATGAAATAAGTTGAGCTATCTGTTTTAATCTTGGAGATTGGATCTGATGAAAAGACTTTCTGTTTTACTAAAGAACGTGCAAAGGACTTAAATGGAGCGTCATCGAAATGTACCGTAAAAGCTATTGTGATAAAGATGGCCAAACCAATAGCGATAAAAGGTATTTTAAATTTGCAGAAGTATTTCATTTTTATGGTACGATTACAATCATCATAGTTATTTTAACAAGATATTTCTTGCTTTGGTTGAAAGTATATGGGGGCTATCTTTGCATGTCAAGAGATATTACATTTACAAATTGCCTCTTAAGCTAATCAGGCTGATAAATCATGAAGCTACCCCATTTCCAGTAAAATCTTGTTGAGCTCTTTTATTTCATCGCGCAGTCCCGCAGCTTTTTCAAATTCCAGATTCTTGGCCGCCTGCTTCATTTCCGCTGTCAGGTTTTTAATGAGCGCGGGCAGATCTTCTTCCTTTCCCGGGATACCTTTCGCATCCGTAGGCACGGTCATATAATCGGCTTCGTATATGGAACCCAGGATATTGCTGATTGACTTTTTAATGGTTTCGGGCGTGATATTATTATCTTCATTATATTTAAGCTGAATGATGCGGCGGCGTTTTGTTTCATCAAGGCAAGCCTGAATAGACTTGGTGATTTTATCCGCATACATGATGACTCTGCCGTTGACATTACGCGCGGCGCGGCCACTGGTCTGAATGAGCGAGCGCTCGGAACGCAAAAAACCTTCCTTGTCCGCATCGAGGATCGCCACCAGCGAAACTTCGGGAATATCCAAGCCTTCACGCAGAAGATTAACACCGACCAGCACATCAAATTCACCCAGACGCAGATCCCGGATGATGCTGACCCGCTCGAGTGTATGAATATCGGAATGCAGATAGCGCACACGGATGCCCAGGCCGCTGTAATAGTCGGTTAAATTCTCCGCCATACGTTTGGTCAGCGTGGTCACCAGCACCCGTTCCTCTTTTTTAACCCGCAGACGTATCTCTTCGAGCAGATCATCCACCTGATGCAAGGCGGGTTTGATTTCTATTACCGGATCCATCAAACCCGTGGGGCGAATAATTTGTTCCACGCGCTCACCGTGCGCTTTTTCCGTTTCATAGACGGCTGGCGTTGCCGAAATGTAAATCCGCTGATTGGGCAGCGCTTCGTATTCTTCAAAGCGCAATGGGCGGTTGTCCAGGGCGGAGGGCAACCGGAAACCGTATTTCACCAGCGTTTCTTTGCGCGACCTGTCCCCGCGATACATGCCCGCCACCTGCGGAAGCGTGGCGTGGCTTTCATCGATAATAATCAGAGCGTCTTTCAGAAGATATTCCATCAGAGTGGGCGGCGGCTCGCCGGGTTTGCGGCCGGTGAGATGGCGGGAATAATTTTCGATGCCCTGGCAGTAACCCATCTCCTCCATCATTTCCAGATCAAAGTTGGTGCGCTGTTCCAGGCGTTGTGCTTCCAGCAACATATTCTGATCTTTATATCTGGACAGAGTCACGGCCAGTTCCGCACGGATATCGGTGGTTGCTCTTTTTAGATTCTCACGCGACGTAACGTAATGACTGCCGGGATAAATCGCTGTCTTGTTCAGTGTGCCTATTTTCTTCCCGCGCAGCGGATCAATCATACTGATGGATTCGATGGTGTCGCCGAAAAACTCCACGCGCAGCGCCTGCTCATCTTCGTAAGGCGGAAAAATTTCCACCACGTCGCCCCGTACACGGAACGTGCCGCGGTGAAAATCAATGTCGTTTCGTTCATACTGGATTTCAATCAGCCGGTGCAGCATTTCTTCGCGGGGAATATCCTTGCCCACTTCCAGCTGCACCATCATCCCCAGATACGATTCGGGAGAACCCAGGCCGTAAATACAGGAAACGCTGGCCACAATAATGACGTCCCGGCGCGTTAAAAGCGCGTGCGTGGCCGCATGACGCAGCTTGTCGATTTCCTCGTTAATGGCCGAATCCTTTTCAATATAGGTATCGGTGGTCGGCAGATAGGCTTCCGGCTGGTAGTAGTCGTAATAGCTGACAAAGTATTCCACGGCGTTATCGGGAAAGAGGCCTTTGAATTCTTCATACAACTGCGCAGCCAGCGTTTTATTATGCGCAATAACCAGCGCCGAACGTCCGGCGCGCTCAATGACGTTGGCAATCGTAAAGGTTTTACCGGAACCGGTAACGCCCAGCAGCACCTGATGTTGTCGGCCCTCTTGCAATCCGCGCGACAATTCATGAATAGCCTGCGGTTGATCGCCGCTGGGAATAAAATCTGTGATCAACGAAAATTTTTCCATAAGGTTAACCAGATAATATTACAAGTGCAATGACATTGCTATGCTCGCAAATACGCCACTGCCTGTTTTTGTTTTGTCATTGCGAGCCGACTCTCAGTCGGCGTGGCAATCTCAAATTTCACCCAATAAATCTTTCCATCCACTATTCATTTCTTCTATTAACTTGATCTTCTTTGCCCTTGTACCACTTTTCATTTGTTTTTCCCTGGCAATTGCATTGTTTATGTCATCATAAATTTCGTAGAATACCAATTTATCTATGTTGTATCTTTTCGTAAAACCTTCCAGCAATTTATTTTTATGTTCATAGACCCTCCTATTCAAATCATTCGTAACACCGGTGTAAAGGACTGTATTGCTTTTGTTTGTCATAATATAAACATAAAATTGCGTATTCATGCGATTTCCGTTAAATAATCAGTAGTACTGAGATTGCCACGCCGACTGAGAGTCGGCTCGCAATGACAATCTTTTTTGCAATGTTTGTGCTTCACGTTTTCACTTCCCGCTGACCCGATAAGCAGTTTTAAGATATTCTTTGGCATCAACCTTTGCCGCCCCCTCGGCGCCTTCAAGTTTCAACACCCGCTTATAATAGTCCGCTGCGTAGCTGCGTTCCTGGCGGATGTCATGAATCATCCCTAAATACAGCATGGACCGAGCTTGCGTGCGCATATTATAAAAAGATTTGTCCTGAATAGCTTTCTGAAAATATGATTCTGATCTTCCATATTCACCCCGTTTAAAATAGATTCGCCCCATCAGTTGATAATAGCGTGGTTGAAGCTGAGGAACAAAGGGTGGCGTCCCGGCACGGATATTCTTCTCTATTTGGGCGGCGATGGCCTCGGCCTCGGCAAACCGGCCCAGCTCCAGCATGACCACACCATAGTTAAAATGGAAATTATAATTGTTCGGAAATTTATTCCTCAAATCCTGAAGAATGGGCAACGCTTTGGACGGTTGTTTTTCATAACTCAGATAAACCGAAACCAGTTGGGCCCGAGCCATTTCACGCAGAAGATATCCTTTTTGCGCAGCTGTGTGCATTTCCTGAATGCCCTTTTCCCTGTTGCCCTCCGTGATCAACAGAGAAGACAAGAAACCGGTCATGCCGGTAAAATAATCGATATGGTAATGGAGGAGGCCCATGAGAAAATCGACATCATGATTATTGGGATCAATGGATTTAGCCGTCTCCAGATAACTCCAGATGTTCGCCGTTTCCTGAACCATGACCAGATATCGTTTTTCTTTAATGGCCCAGTAAACTTTGGCGACCTTGGCCAAGGCCATGGCGAGATAGGCCTGGCTGTCTTTAGGGTGTTTGGCAATCCTTTTTTCTCCCCGGACAAGCGCTTCTTCTGAAAAATAAATAATCGCTTCTTTCTCTTTTTGCCGTTGTTCAAGCGTGAAACACATTTCGTAAGCAAATAGATGCAGCATCGCTCTCAGGGCATATCCTGTCGGATTATCGGGTTCCAATTCCACGGCCTTTTTCAGACAGGCCTCGGCGGCGCCCTTATCGCTATTAAAAAAATTATTGACCCCTTGTAGAAGATTGGATTGAAAGCTGCCGATACGAAGCTCCGTCACCCGCATCTCCGAGGCAAAACAGGGATAAGACGCAAACAGTAAAAACACAAAACAAAGAATTGGAAAATTTATTTTTAGCATATTGATTAAAAATTCCTGTGTTCGATATCAAATTGTACGCATAAAACTTCTTCGTTGCCATGCGGGTTTCTCCGAAGAAACATAAAGGAGTCATTGCGAGCAGACTCTCAGTCGGCGTGGCAATCTCATGCTTCCTCGAACAAATCGTTCCATGCCTTATTCATTTCTTCTATCAATTGTATTTTCTTTGCCCTTGAGCCACTTTTTATTTGTTTTTCCCTGGCAATGGCGTTGTTTATGTCATCGTATACTTCATAAAACACCAATTTATCTATATGGTATTTCTTCGTAAAGCCTTCCAATAATTTATTTTTATGTTCATAAACTCTTCTGTTCAAATCATTCGTAACGCCTGTGTAAAGGGCAACATTGTTTTTGCTCGTCATGATGTAAACATAAAATTGCTTATTCATGCAATATCCATTTACAAATCAATGGTACTGAGATTGCCACGCCGACTGAGAGTCGGCTCGCAATGACATTTTATTCATCATTTCACGCTTCACGCTTCACAAAAACAGCACCGGCTCCCTCAGTATCGCCTCCCTTGCTCGATACGCGCAGGCCGCTACTTCCGGATGCGTGTCTTTGAGCGAAGCGATCTGTCGCAAATTATCCGCCGTGCGCAAAATCAGCGACGCCATGTCGCCTTCGGCAATACCGGTGATCCTGATCACCTCATCCCAGTTGCGTCCCTGTGCCCAGGAATACATCGCCACGC
>CAYGNV010000197.1:0-4955 GCA_964351355.1 uncultured Smithella sp. | reverse complement strand
AATGCCGATTTGCAGAATAGTCTCATCGGAGGGTAAATACTGCACCCAGACACCACAGGCAATCAGGCGGGAAAGCGCATCGTCAATGACGGCAATCTCGCGGGCAGCCATCGTCAAATCTCTAGCTAAAGCAGCTTTCAGAACAGCACCATAACGGGCCGGCAGCGCCTTAGAATCAACTGCGCTGAAATTTCCCTTTAAAAAATGGCAGTAAGCCATATCGGACACATTAGGTTCCAACCGGTAAAGTTTTGCAAACTCGCTTGCGTCAAAACTTTCCAGTGACGCTGTATGCAGGGCATATTTAGTCAAATAGGCAATGGTTAAAAGACTCAAGTCGTTGCCGGCGGCGATTTCTCTCCTGGCTTTAACAAAATGAGGCTCTGTGGATTCTTCCTTGCCGGTCAAGAAACTGGTTTTATAATCGTCCAGTTGCCGGTAGGCATTGCCCTTCCAGTTGGGAACCGGTGTGGCCGATCCGCAGGCACAAATCAATAAGGCAAATAGTAAAGATAGTATCTTTTTCATGGGACTTTAAACTCCGGGGGTTTTTTCGACCCGATGATCGCGTCCAATTTTTTCACGGCGTCGTCAACCGTTTTCAAGGTGTCGTCAATGTCGGAACGAAGAATATGCAAATCTTTCGTGCCTGCCGATGCATCCGTGCTTATAATGTTAATATTATCAATGGTTTTGTCCAGTTTTTGCAGTTTACGGGCAATATCCTTGAGAATGACGTTGACTTGAGGCAAAGCGCCGTCTCTTCCATAGATCTCACTATCTGTCTTATCCGCCATCTTATCCACTTTCGTTAGGATGCGGTCCACATTGGTTGTAATATCTTTAAGTTTTTTCAGAGAGTCATTCAGGGCTTTGACGCTTTCCTCATCAGAGACGACCATTTCCACAAGAGATTTTTTTGAGGACAGGTTTGTGGTAATTTTTTCAGCATTGCCCAAAATACGATGAAGATCGCCTTTGGGATCGGACAGATTGCTCGTCAAGTACTCGATGTTTTTGGCAATCTGGGTCACTCTCTCCAGAACAGGCTCTATTCTGGCAATGGTATCATTAATATCATTGACCATGATAACTTCCGGAATCTTTTTTTCGTCCAACGGCGGGCTGCTCAAGTTAGTGGTGTTCACAACAATGCGGGCCGACCCGATCAAAGGCCGATATAAAATAAACGCACTGTCGGATCTGATCCATTTAACATGACGGTCGGGGATTTTGATTTTAATCAAAACGATCCCCTTGTCATTGAGTTCCAGGGCTTGAACTTTGCCGATATTGAATCCGGAAAAAACGACAGGCATACCTTCCGTAAAACCATCGCCGGACCGAGACGAAAGGGTGAAGGCGTGCATGTTTTCAAAAACACCCTTTCTCGCGGCCAGGTATAACAAGGCCAGCGCAATAATGATTGCTGTGCAACCAATGAAAAGACCAACTTTAAATTCGCGGCTCAATGTCATAACTCACCATACTTTTCTTCCATCCATTGATAATCATATATATGACAGCTTAAGTATAAATCGTCAATTTTTTTCAAAGCGGTCGTGATAAATTGAATATCTTTCAGATGAGGGATAATTTTAAAGGGCTGATCAATCAGGATCCTTGCATCTTTCACCATTGCCGCTCTCAACAGCATTCCACAGAATCTCTCTTCGGGATTTAATGCCGGATTGCGCTTATAGGCTATATGTCCAAGATCAACTCGCTCTAAATATTCAACCGCCAGCCGTTGAGCCTGGTGCCTGGGCATATCTTCATGATATTCCTTAATCAGCGCGATGTTCATGTAAATGTCCTGATTGGAAATCAGGGGGACATCCACGGAAACCGGCGCCGCCTGCAAAGGATAATCATGCAGAAACTTCTGCAGCGATTGGTTGAGCGCCTGTTCGCTATCAAATAAATTTAGAGTAATTTTGTTAATAATGACAGCACCTCGATAATCAGTATAGCCGCAAAAACGTTAACCATGCCCTGAGATACGACAATGGGAATGCTGGTAAGTTCATGTGACGCTTTGAGACCGAAACGGATGGGTATCAGCGTGATGAAAAACCCATAAATGGCGCACTTGAACAGGGTGATTAGTATATCAGAAAAATTGGTCGCACTTAATAAAATATTTGTATAAACATCGATACTCATCCCAAAAATCAACCAGGAAGAAAGGGTGCCGCTGACCAGTAAGACAATGGAACAAAGACTGCTCAGCAATACGATGGATATGATCCCGTTGATGACTCGCGGGACGAGCAGGTAATCGATGACGTCAATGCGGAACATTTCCAGTGTTTTTATCTCTCTGTTCACTTTCATGACCGCCATTTCCGTATTAATCGCTGCAGCGGATCGCAGTGTGATCAGCAATACCGTTAAAAGCGGCGACAATTCCGTAACGATCAATCCCATTAGAACATGGCCGAAGAATCCGGTAAGTCCGAATTCTTTTAACAACTGAAAAACAATACCGATCAACAGCGAACCAAAGATGATGGAGACGATGAGAAAAACAGGTAAAATTTGCACGGAGGTAAAGTATATCTGGTTGATTAAAACTTCGCGCATGGCGCTCGAGTAAGTTTTGCGTCGAAAAATGCGGATAAAAACCTTGCCGGCAAATATAATGGTATCGGCAAATGCCGTTAGCATCTGGATGACTCGACGTCCCATGTTTTCCCAGAAAGACATCATTTCTTGCTCCACGAATTGAAGACACCCTAGCACAGGATGGTCAAGACTTCAAACCACCATTATCAAACGTTTTTGCATTGACAAATAAGAGCGTATCATTATATTCTTAACAACTAAAATATTTCACACAGGAATGCAAGCCGAGCGCTGCATTTGGGAGGATAAATATGAAAAATTCAAATCGAAAAACTTTTTTTATGTTCTTAATGGCCTTTCTGGTCGCATTTTTTATTGTTTCCTTAGTGGGGGTTATGCGATCATCGTTTACCACATCGGGCGCTCCGGAAATTCCGGCAGCGCAGGCGGTTCCCAGCTTGTCGGACACGGCTATTAAAACACCTGTTTCTTTTTCCGATCTGGCGGAGCGTGTCAAACCCGCCGTTGTCAATATCAGCACCACTAAAACGCACAAGGGGCGTGGCGGTTTTGGCTCGCCTTACGGCAGATCACCTTTCGGGGATGATTTTTTTGACCGTTTTTTTGGCGACATGCCCCGCAGAGAATTTAAACAGCGTAGCCTGGGTTCAGGGTTTATCATCAGCAATGACGGCTATATTTTCACCAATAATCATGTTGTAGAGCAGGCAGATAAAATCCTGGTTAAAATATCGGACGGCAAGGAGTACGAAGCTAAAGTCATTGGAACAGATGCCAACACGGATATTGCGTTAATTAAAATTAAACCGGACAACATCCTGCCCGTTGCGGAAATCGGCGATTCTGAAAAAGTCAGAATTGGCGAATGGGTTATTGCCATCGGCAACCCCTTTGGCTTAGAGGCTACGGTCACGGCAGGCATTGTCAGCGCCAAGGGCCGTGTTATCGGCGCCGGACCTTACGATAACTTCATTCAAACAGATGCCTCCATCAATCCCGGCAACAGCGGCGGTCCATTGTTCAATATGGAAGGAAAAGTCATCGGTATTAATACGGCCATTGTCGCCCAGGGTCAGGGCATTGGCTTTGCCATTCCCATCAATATGGCTAAAAGCATTCTGGCCGATCTGAAAACAAAGGGCAAGGTGACACGCGGCTGGCTGGGAATTTCCGTTCAGGATATTTCCGATGATATCGCTAAAAACTTAAATCATAAAAACAAAAGCGGCGCATTGGTGTCGGATATTTTCAAAGGCGATCCGGCGGACAAAGCAGGAATTAAAGTAGGGGACATCATTATTGAAATTAATGGAAAGCCCATCAAAGACACTCATGCTTTACTTTTGACCATTGCTTCATTACATGTTGATCAGAAAATGATTGTAAAAGCGATTCGCGACGGAAAGGAAATGACTTTCCAGGTGACGGTAGCGGAACGCAAGGATAAGGTGGCGGTTGCCGCCGAAAAATCAGCAAAAGGACATTTTGGCATTGCAGCACAAGAAATTACAGCGGAGATGGCCAAACAATTAGGTATCTCGCGCGATGGGGTCATGGTCACGGAAGTTCAAGGCGGAAGTCCGGCAGACGAAGTCGGTATTCAGCCGCAGGATATTATCGTCCAGGTTAATCGAGTTAAAATTTCTTCAATGAAAGATTTTAACCGGGAGATTGCGAATGCCGCCGATAAGAAAAGCGTCACTTTATTAATTAAACGCGGCAGATCCAGTTTCTTTGTTGCGATGAAGACAGAGTAAAAATCCACCTCATAAGACACCATTTAAGGCAGGCCGTTTGGTCTGCCTTTTTTTATCAAATAGCTTTGTTTTATATTACGATAATTCAAAAGGAACCGTAATGTTTCACGTGAAACATTGCTGCTGGAATGACTGGAAAGTCAGTCGAAAAATTCCGTCCCTGTATTTTTTCCTATCCAGTCTTTGTTGTCTGATTTGTCGCTGCCGCATCCTTTATATATACAGCCGCTGCCTGAAGGTCTTCCGGAGTTTTGATATTGAGCTTGGCCAAACTTTTTTCTGTTTATGCGTCAGCTTATTTCCTAAACCTTTTAAAACCATCGGGTAACCCATTTCGCGCACCTCCGAGTCTATGTCATCAATATTATTGCCGGATTCGGCTGCTTGCTCCTCGCCTCACACCTCAACCTGACGCCTTGCGCTTCGCTACTTCTGGCACTGCGGACAATAAAATGTACTGCGTCCACCCTGCTTAACCCTGGCAATGACCCCTCCGCATAGGCAGCAAGTCTTTCCTTCTTGTCCATAAGCTTTAAGTTCGTTTTGGTTCTCGCCCTGACAACCGTAAAGATCGCGCCAATCAGAGATGGATGTTCCCCGCTTTTCAAT
>CAYGNV010000196.1:0-4976 GCA_964351355.1 uncultured Smithella sp. | reverse complement strand
CGTTATTTCGGCGAGCATAATTTTTTAGGCGTCCGGGTGGATGGCTACCTGGCGCCGAAGTGCATCCTGACAAGACCGGCGGCTCAGGCATTGGCCAAAGCACAAAAAGACCTGGCGCCATTTGCGCTGAGTCTGAAAATTTACGACTGTTACCGCCCACAACAGGCCGTCGATCATTTTGTCCGCTGGGCCAAAGATATTGACGACATCAAAACAAAGAAAGAGTTTTATCCCACTGTGGACAAGCGAAATCTTTTCCGCGACGGCTATATCGACAGCCGCTCCGGCCACAGCCGGGGCAGCACGGTGGACCTGACCATCGTATCGCTGCCGGCGCCTGTTCAACCTTCCTATGTTGCAGGCGAACCGCTTTCAGAGTGTTATCTGCCCGCAGGCGTTCGCTTCGCGGATAATTCTCTGGATATGGGCACGGGCTTTGACTGCTTCCATGAACTGTCGCACCCGGAAAACAAAAACATCGGACCACAGCAAAGAAGCTACCGTCTGCTTTTAAAAACGCTGATGGCAAAACACGGTTTCCGAAACTATGATAAAGAGTGGTGGCACTTCACTTTGAACAATGAACCGCATCCCGACACTTATTTTAATTTCCCGGTGAAGTGATACGATGAAAAGCAATATGCCGCCATTTCTGAAGTCCTACGGCTTTTCGATGCTGCTGATTATTTCCATTCTGATCGGCGCCAGTGTCGGCATCATCTTTAAAAAAGACGCCGTCATGTTCAAGCCGTTGGGCGACATTTTTTTAAACCTGCTTTTTACCGTGATTGTCCCGCTGGTTTTCTTTTCCATCTCGTCCACCGTGGCCTCCATGAACAACCTTAAGCGTCTGGGGGAAATTCTCTCCGTGATGATCCTCATCTTTGTGATCACAGGCATCATCGCATCCGCAGTGATGATTGCCGCCGTCATGTTCTATCCTCCCGCTTCCGGAATAAGCATGCCTATGCCTGCGGCAGCAGACGTTCAACAGATCACCCTGGGCAATCAAATCGTCCGGGCCTTCAGCGTTCCGGATTTTCCTAATATTTTATCCAAGACGAACATGCTGGCTCTGATTATCTTCTCTATTTTGGTCGGGCTGGCCGCGTCTGCCGTGGGAGATAAAGGAAAAGCCTTTAGCGGATTTCTTTCTTCAGCCAATGCCGTCATGATGAAGCTGATGTCCTTCATCATGTACTATGCGCCCATCGGTCTTTGCGCCTACTTTGCCTATCTGGTCGGCCTGTTTGGGCCGGAGCTTCTGGGCTCTTATGCGCGCGCGATGGCCGTTTATTATCCGACAGCGATCTTGTATTTCTTCGTCGCCTTTACCTTGTATGCATTTCTCGCCGGCCGTTTAGCCGGTGTCGGAAAATTCTGGAGTAACATTATTCCGCCATCCGTCACGGCGCTGGCCACCGGGAGTTCCATGGCGACTATCCCGGCCAATCTTCAGGCAGCGGAGAAAATCGGCGTGCCCAAAGATATCCGTGAAGTTGTCATCCCCATCGGCGCAACAACACACATGGAAGGATCGTGTCTGGCCGCCGTATTGAAAATCGCTTTTCTGTTCGGCATTTTTCAGATGCCCTTCACCGGCATCGATGTGATTCTGACCGCGCTGGGTATCGCCCTTCTGACCGGCGTGGTCGTCAGTGGCATTCCCGGCGGCGGCGCCATTGGCGAGCTTCTGATTTTGTCACTGTATGGCTTTCCTCTCGAAGCGTTTCCGCTCATCACCATGATCGGCACGCTGGTGGACGCACCCGCTACGATGGTGAACGCCGTTGGCGATAATGTTGGAAGCATGATGGTCGCCCGCGTGCTGGGCGGAAAAGGATGGATGAATCAAGGGGGTTAGGTTGAAGGTTGAATCAGCAAAAAATCTGTCATGCAGGAATACAGCCGGCTTTATCTCTATAGGACTTTATTTTTTCGCAACACCAGGCGGATCGCGATATAGGGGAAGAGGAAAAAGACAAACGCGCTGATTTTTAACGTCGCCATACCGATGTAGAAAAACAAGTTTAAGTCATACCAGTTCAGATCAAACCAGCGCGAATGCAGATCGTAAACAAATCCGCCCGCGAGAGCAAAGAAGATAAACCAGACAAAAAGCAAGGCGATCGTCATCAAAAAGCAGCGAATCAGAATGCCGGCCATACGCTCCAAAAACAAATCCTGTTCTTGCCCGGTCATAAAATCCTCCCTTGTCTCATCTCTTTAAGCGCATGTCGGCCTGAACGTCGGCCACTTCTTTTTTTATTTTTTGATACGCCAGAAAGCTGTGCAAAAACCATCCGAGGACAAAACCTATCGCCAGTACAAAAAAAATCAGCAGGGCGAGGGACAAGGACATTTCCCAGAAAAAAATACTGACCGTCACGGCGGACGCATTTTGTATAATGAATACGACGACAAGACAGACAATAACGATGAGCAGGAATATCTTTAAATTCATCTTATGACCTCGCAGCGGGTGGATGAGTCAGAATGATCAACATTCAATCCTCAAACAGCTTGTGTAAAAAATACGCCATGTTCCTGGAGAATGCAACTTAAATTTCGCTGCCGTTTCCCTCCATCGAATGGGGGTTTTAAAAAAGCCCGGTCGGGTATGGCACCGAACAAGCTGACCTTCACCCTTCACCCTTCACCCTTCACCCTTCACCCTTCACCCTTCACCCTTCACCCTTCTGCCTTCAGTCTTCAGTCTATCTGCCTAAAGCGGAATATTATTATGCTTCTTTTCCAGGCGCGCTTCTTTCTTGTCCTTCATGGCATCGAGCACCGCAACAATACGCTTGCGCGTTTCCCGCGGAAGGATGATTTCTTCAATAGCACCCAGCGAGGCCGCGAAATACGGATTATTAAATTTTGCTTCATAACCCGCGATCAATTCCGCGCGTTTGGCCGCCGGGTCCGCTGCGGCGGCGATTTCACTGCGGTAAATGATGTTGCAGGCGCCTTCCGCACCCATCACGGCGATTTCCGCCGTCGGCCAGGCCATCACATAATCCGCCCCTAACTGCTTGCAGCACATGCCGATGTAAGATCCGCCGTAATCTTTGCGGGTCACAACGGTAATTTTCGGGACGGTGGCCTCGGAATAAGCGTGCAGCAGTTTCGCGCCGTGGCGGATGATGCCCGCCCATTCCTGATCCGTCCCGGGCATGTAACCGGGCACGTCGGCAAAAGTCAAAAGTGGAATATTGAAGGCGTCACAGAAACGGATGAAGCGCGACGCCTTATCCGAAGCGTTGACATTGAGCACACCCGCGTAAAACATGGGATTGTTGGCAATGACACCCACCGGCTTGCCCATGACGCGAATCAGCGCGACAATGATGTTCTGCGCCCATTGTTCGTGCAGTTCAAACATTTCGTTATTATCGGCAACGGCCTTAATAACATTTTTCATATTGTAGGCGCGGGCTGCCTTATCCGGAATGGCTTTATCCAGTTCCGGACATTCCCTGTCGGGTTTGTCGGTTGACAGAGCCGCAGGCAGCGGCGAATGGCAACTGTCTGGCAGATAGGACAGCAGGATTTTTATCTTATCGATGCAGTCTTTATCGTTTTCCGTCACAACGTGGCAAACACCGCTTTTGGACGCATGCGCAACTGCGCCGCCCAACTGTTCCTGCGTTACTTCTTCGCCGATCACCGCCTTGATCACTTCCGGGCCGGTGATGTACATATAGGATGTGTTTTTCACCATGAATATCCAATCGGTAAGCGCGGGCGAATAAACCGCGCCGCCCGCCGTCGGCCCCATGATAGCCGTGATTTGCGGAATGTAACCGGAGGCGATGGTATTGCGGTAAAAGATGCCGCCATACCCTTCCAGAGAGGGGACGCCTTCCTGAATTCTGGCGCCGCCGGAATCGTTGATGGCGACAAATGGTTTTTGCGCGGCAATGGCCATGTCCATCACTTTCCAGATTTTCCTGGCGTGCATTTCGCCCAGCGTGCCGCCCGCGCTGGTGAAATCCTGGGAAGCGGCAAAAACGGTGCGTCCGTTGACTTTGCCAAAGCCGGTGATTACGCCGTCGGCCGGAATGTCCTTTTTATCCATGCCGAAAAGGGTCGCGTGGTGCTGCACAAAAAGTTGAATTTCCTGAAAGGTTCCCTTGTCGAATAAATGATCCAGGCGTTCACGGGCCGTCATTTTGCCGCCTTCGTGTTGCTTGGCAACCTGCTTTTCGCCGCCCATCCGCATCAAAAGCTGACTTCTGGCTTCAAAGTCCTTGATTTTCCCCTGAGTTGTCACCTGCTTCACCTCGTCATCCATAAAACATCTCCTTTATATTTCAAATTTATTATTTCTTTTTTGTCTTGACCCGCTTTTTCGTGTAAGTTATCATTACACTTATTAAAATACAGCCTTGACATGGCTCCGGATGAAAGGCGCCCACTTTTTGCTTAACCTTTTTGGAAAAAACTGGCAAGTACGATTAATAAAACATGCGCAACTTTAAAATAATTGTGGAATATGACGGAGCAGCTTACTGCGGTTGGCAAAGACAGATAAATGGGGTCTCCATTCAGCAGATTCTGGAAGAAGCCGCAGGAAGGATCACGTCGGGCAAAGTAACCTTGATCGGATCAGGCCGCACGGATGCCGGTGTGCATGCCATTAATCAGGTGGCTAATTTTAAAAGCCCCACGAAGCTGCCTGCGGAAAAGATATTCCTGGGCGTCAACAGTGTTCTGCCGCCGGATGTTGTGGTGAAGAAGCTCGAAGAGGTTCCCATCGATTTTCACGCCCAACGCGACGTCAAAAGCAAGGTGTATGTTTACCGGATCTGTAATCAGAGCTTAAGGCCGGTGCTGGGACGTGAATACTTCTGGTTCATCCGTTATCCGCTGGATCCGGAAAAGATGCGGGAAGCGGCGCAATATCTGCTGGGCGCCCATGATTTCTCCTGTTTTTGCGCCACCGGCACGGATGTTAAAGATCGCGTGCGGAC
>CAYGNV010000195.1:1259-4990 GCA_964351355.1 uncultured Smithella sp. | reverse complement strand
CCCGTTCCACTCCATGCGTAAACATTTCCAGTATCAAGGGCAACATATCTTACATTATCTTCACCTATGGCAGGGAATCCAGCAAGGTTAGCGTATTCTTCATAAGACAACAAATCCTCTGGCAATTGCGAAACGGGCACTTTGCCATCAACAAGATCAGCCTTTAAGTCAATAGCCGCTTGCGTCAATGTTGATATTGGCTTGTTCGCATCAGATGTGTTGTTGACGTTTCCTAATCCGATTGCCGCAGCAGTTACCGAATGAGGGTTGCCGGTTATAAGCTGAGAATGATCATAAGCGGTTTTGCCGCGATCACCCCTATAGGCGGTTGAGCTGATGTCTCCAAGAATTAAAAGCGCGGAACTTGGGAGTTGCAATTCAGATATTTTGCCGTCTATAAGATCAGCCTTATCATCAAGCGCCTCCTGAACAGGAGTAGATATTGGCTTGATTGTGTCCCTTGTATTGTCAACATTATTAACAAGGAAGGTTGTTCTATTGTATAGCGTATCAAAATATGTTTTTAGTGCGGCTTTAAACGAACTGCTTTTAATTGACTTTAAAACATCTCCAGCAGTTGAATCAGTTCGGATGAATTTATCATTGTCGCTGAGAGTTACCTTTTCATCAGCGGATAAAATAGCATCTGATACATTTGTTGCAACTACGTTATTTTCCTGAACAAAACGAGTCGTTGCAATCTGTGTGGAGTTGTCACCAGCCGTAGCGGTCGGGGCAGTTGGAATGCCTCTAAATGTTGGGCTATCAATTGTGGCAAGGTTTGAGACGGTAATGTCATCATCTACCGTAAGAGTTTTAGGCGTAACCGTCCCGCCTGTAACAGTAAAGGAAGTTTCCTGTTCTTCGGTGTCAAAATGCGACGATGGATTGGCCGGGGTTGGGGTTGAGTCAATCGGAAAGGTCTGTGTCATGGTTCCCCTTTTTTGATGATATATCAACTATCATAGCATACACTATAAAGAGTTGTTTTGTCTATAAGAAATTTAGGTATCATTGTCCCGGTTCCGTTCGCTCTTAGGCGCTGTCATTGAACGCCTCACGCCCCGCATGATTCGTTTCCACGTTAGCAGGGTTCTTGTTGCCGATAGCGTTTCATCGCTCATGATCGTCTCGTTGTACTCTTGCATCATCGCCACAATTTCAGCCACGTCAGCGTCAGAGGCATAGGGCTTTAAGAACAGCTTTTTCGCCTTGCTGTAGATTCCGTTAAGCTGATCCTGCATGGCCGAAGATGCCTGTTTCTCGCTCCACTGCCGTTCACGGATCATCGTAATCCGAGCCGGACTGAAAGACAGCACCCGCATTGCAGCCTCATGGAGTTCGAGCTTTACCTGGTCAGGCCCATAGAAAATAGGCGTGTTCTTTTTGGTGGTCAGCCCTTCGGTGGATTCTCGGTATGCCTTCATCGGACTTGCAAAGGCTGTCGGCAGGGCTTTCTCAGCACTTTTCCACAAGTTGCCCTTTGAAAACTCCGCAAAGGCGTCTTTCAAGTCTTTCGCAACGCCCCCAGGTGCGCCAAACAGTTCACCGATGTTCTTAGGCAGTGACGGGATACTCACATCCATCGAGCCGGATAGTGACGGCCCCATGCCGCCCATGCCGACGATCCCGCTTCTTGCGTAATGCTGCGCCGTGTTGCCGAACTCTTGTTCAACCCACTTGTAAAATTCTTCTTCCGGGTCATCGCCGCCGATGCCAAATGCTTTGGCTGCCGCCGCAAGAAGGGGAGTCGCTACGCCTGCGCCGGCGCCTGCAAGAATCATCGGAGATAAAGCCATCCATGCGAGTGCCTTGTACTGCTTTTCTTCAAAGCCGAGCCGCTTCATATTCAAGAGGTAATTGTGCTTATACATCTGAAACACATAGGACGATTTCAGGACGTTTGCGCCCAAGCCGCCGCCCCTTGTAAACATCGGCTGATTACCTTTGGAATAATCGCCGTGGGCGTAATCGCTTACTTCTTTTCCTTTGGCAAGTGCGGTTTCATGTGCGTCGGTGTTCCATTCGCCGGTATGCGCCTTCCTGAGTCCTTCATACGTCCCAAGTATCGTTGACACCCGGTTCATCATTTCAGTGACTTTAAAGCCCACCATGCCAAGCTCAATGAGCCTGCCGTACCCTGCACCAAACTTTGATTGAATCGCCCCGATTGCTTCCTTATTAAATTGTTGCTGATCCCACCCCTCGGCCTCGATGTATTTCAGCGCCTTGACCGTCCAGGGATCAAGCTCCTGATGCTTGCCGAACTTGTATTTCCGGTAATCATTTAAAGCCCTTCCGATAAGCCCGAACGTCTTTTTGATCGGTATCTTCGCCTCGCCATTCATTGTCGCCACAACACTTGTCGGAAGTGATGAAAGGTTGATTGCCGCAGAGGACACTTTAAACGCCAGGAACTTCAGTACTGCAAAGCCGTGAAGCGTACCCATCACCCTGTCAAGCTGTTCATCGTTTCTGAGCATGTCCTTTGTGTAGGTGTTCAGGTCATTGTAGGCGTTCGTTTGCTTTGCCGGGTCCAGCCGGTTGTTTTCGCACTGCCGCATCCAGCCGGAATATTTTGCTTTTTCTCCGGTTTCGTTCAGGATTCTCGCCTGATAATCGGCCCATGATTCCGTTCGTCCGGTCTGGATATTGATAAGTTTCTGCGCCATTTCGCCTTTAGCCGTTGCACCTGCAATGCCAAGCGCGGTCTTTGCAAAAGCTATCGTCGGATCTTCTTCATAGCCTTTCCACACGTCTTTCCCGGTTGCCTTGTTACGGGCTATCATGGCCGAACGTGCGCCCCTGCCCTTGATAATGTCGGCTACTTCATTGGCAATTGCGGCCCCCATCAGTGCGTCAGAACTGGCATTGACCAGATGGTAATGAAACAAGTACTCTTTGACTTTGGTTTCAATGCCCTCTTTGGCATCCTTAAAAACGATGGACGGATACCCATGCCCTGCACCGGAAACATAGTGATATTCTCCGCCAAGTTCTGCCAGGATTGCCGGGTGTCTCTTTGCGTCAACGCCATCACCGTAGATCGTGAAGGTGTCTGTGCCATCGTCTGACTGTTTCCACTTACTTTTTATCCCCAGGTCTTTCAGGGTGTGCGTGTTGTCTTTGTTCAAGTTGGTAATGGTCTGGTTTAAGATCGCTTCAAGCGCCACCTGCTTTCCTGCCAGTTCCAGAAACACGCTTTCCGGTAGACTGTCGGACACTTCCACCGTCACAGCGTACCCCTTGCCCTTCAGCTCTTTGAGTCTCCGGTTAATCGAAATCGGGATATGCAGCCTGAAATCGGTGTCTTTCTTGAACGGAATTGCAATGTCAAAATGTTCCCGGATCGGGTTATCGCCTTCTTTTCTGGCAAGAAGAACATACTTGCCCGGTTCACGCCTACGGGGGAAATATGAGCCTTTCAAGTCGCCAAGCTGCGCAAGGATGAAACTCAGATTAACCTCAACCTTCTTGCCTTCCTCGTTCATCGTCAGGACTTTGGGCGGAGGCAGGTTCTTTTCTTTGGCTTCGGCAATGATCTTTCTCAGTGGGGAAGAAAGCATATTGTGCATGTTAAAGCCCATCTGCCGGTAAGTTTTCAGAACTTCGGCGCCTTCATCCGTGCCGCCGTTATCCCGGTAATGATCGGCTTCCATCTGCTTGACTTTTCCCCATGCCTCGGCTTCAGTTGCGAACGTATCGCCGGTAGAGGGCCATTCCGTCATTTC
>CAYGNV010000195.1:0-1159 GCA_964351355.1 uncultured Smithella sp. | reverse complement strand
ATGAACTGAGCCGCTATTTCCCCTATGCCGTCTTTGGACAGGTCAGCCGGCGAGTCGGAGTAATCAATGCGGGGGTCTGATGTTGGGTTTTGGTTGAAGATGGATTTGATTTGGTTGGATTCAAATACTAAATAGTGAGGTACGTTGTCGTAAGTTCCAATTACGCCATCATAGCCAAAGTCTTTGGCATATGCCATAATCTCTTTAGAATCTTTTTCCGCTTCAAATGTTTCCCTATAGGTGTCACCGTTTAAAACACCGTATAAACTATCATCTTCTTCAAGTTGACCCATGATAAAGTCTCTAAAATCGGATGGTATCAATTCGGCAAGGCTCGAATCATGGCTGTCACTATCAAGAAAAAGCGGGTTTTGAATTGATAAATAGGTTTCCATAATCACAGATTCGCGCCCTGTTTTCCTGGAAGCGTTATCAGCCCAATTTTCAGCGTCCGGTTTTTCTTCTGTGAAATAAAACCCGTTTCCCCATATTTTTCCTGATGAATTACGACCGCCTTTAAATTGATTAAAAACAGCATCCGTCCCATGATACACCACCAACGGCTCCCCATTCTCGTCCACCACTTTTGAATCTTTGAACCATCGCTTAAAGGCTTCGGTTTGGGTGACGGGGGCGCGGTCGGAGTAATCCATTGATTCGCTTTGGTCGATAACAACAACCGCCGGAAACGATTTTGCGCCTAACTCTCTCAGTGCATCGAACCTATGACCACCTTCGAGAATGTATGGCCCCTCATTGTCAACCACAACGATAAGCGGCTTTATTTCTTTTGATTCTTTTATCTGCGAGGCAAGTTTTTGTGTTCGTGCTTTTTCATCCGGCGAATAATATTCAAGTGGTTCAAGTTGAGTAAACGCTGAAAACGGCACTTCTCGAATCCCATCAAGAATATCGTAATCATCCAATGATGAAGATATTGAATCCGTATTGGGAACGTCCGGCAAAACAACCCTGCCATCAACTGTTTTATTTGCTTTTTGGAACATCTTGTTAGAACCACGTTGAGATGAATAATCAACCGTTCCAGCCTCCCGCATCGCGTCAAGTTTTTCGCCGTTGCGCTCTAAAAGTGCGATTTGGTCAAGAACGGGCTGCGACCAAATTACATAATTTGAGGTTGTAAGTTCCTTCATGTTGT
>CAYGNV010000194.1:0-5043 GCA_964351355.1 uncultured Smithella sp. | reverse complement strand
GGCGCGGGGCGCGGATATTTATCGGCTCCGCCTGCGGGGAGCCTCAAGGGCTCTTCAAGGCGCTGATCGATTCATCGCAGAATCTTGCCGATGCCGAGGTGATTCATTTCCTGGATATTGGAGTCACCCCTTATACAACGGATAAGTATAATGAGGCTTTCCGGCACAACGCCTTGTTTATCGGCTCAAATTCCAGGGCCGCCATCAAGGAAGGCAGCGCCGACTATACACCCATCTTTCTGTCGGAGATTCCTCTCCTGATTCGAAGAGGCTCTATGCCTATTGATGTCGCCCTCATTACGGTATCACCGCCCGACAATAACGGATATGTCAGTCTGGGCATTTCAGTGGATATTACCAAGACGGCCGCAGAAGTAGCGCGATATGTGGTGGCGGAAGTTAATCCGAATATGCCCCGAACGCTGGGCGACAGCTTTCTGCATGTCAGCGAAATTTCCGCTTTTGTGGAAAACGATACGCCGCTCCTCGAATTTATTCAGAAATCACCGGACAATATTGCCAAGGCGATCGGCCAACTGATCGCTGACCTGATCGATAACGAATCAACGCTTCAGACGGGTGTGGGGAAGATTCCGAATTCGGTATTTCCCTACCTGACCAACAAAAAAGACCTGGGAATTCACACGGAAGCTTTTTCCGATGGTCTCATCGATCTGATTGAAACCGGCGTTGTCACCTGTAAAAAGAAATCATTGCATCCCGGAAAAATCGTTACGGCTTTCTGCATGGGCACCAAACGACTTTACGACTATGTGCACGACAATCCACTGTTTGAGTTTCGTCCCTGCCTGTATGTCAACGATCCGTATGTGATTGCAAAAAATGAGCGGATGGTGTCCATCAATTCCGCGCTCACGGTCGATCTGACCGGACAGGTCTGTTCCGATTCGCTGGGCTTTGAATTTTACAGCGGCATCGGCGGGCAGGTGGATTTTGTGCGCGGGTCGGCCATGTCCAGGCGCGGCAAATCGATCATGGTGCTGCCCTCCACAACGGATGACGGAAAGATTTCCAGGATTGTGCCTTATCTTTCTCCGGGCAGCGGGGTGGTCGTAACGCGGGGGGACATTCACTATGTGGTGACGGAATACGGGATTGCCTATGTGCATGGAAAGTCCATCCGGGATCGGGCCATGATGCTGATGAGCATTGCCCATCCTGATTTCCGTGGCGAACTGCTTGCCGCCGCCAAGAATCAGCGCTACATTTTTCAGGACCAGACGCTTCCGGTGGTGCTGTATCCGAAGGAATACGAAGTCAACTGGGTTGACAAAAAGGGCACGTCTCTTTTTTTCCGTCCGGTGAAAGCCACGGATGAGAGGGCCATTCAGGATCTGATTTATGATTTGCCGGAACAGGATATCTTTACCCGGTTTTTTCACAGCCTCAAGTCTTTTTCTCACAAGGTGGCCATGCCGTTTGCCGCCATTGATTACAATGACAGGATGGCCATTGCCGCAGTCATCGGCAAGGAGGAGCCGGAGGGCCGCGAGAAGATCGTGGCCATCGGGCGTTATATCAATGATCCGAATTCCCGTTATGCCGAAGTCGCTTTCACGATCCAGCAGGATTGGCAGGCGCGGGGCATCGGCACATTTCTGCTGAGGTATTTAATCCGCATCGCCCGTGAGAAAAATATCGCAGGATTCACGGCGGATGTGTTGTCCCGGAATAAACCGATGATGCAGGTGTTTTCCAAATCCGGCTATCCGCTAACGACACACCTGGACGCGGATGTTTATGAACTGAAAATAGACTTCAGCCGTGAAGAAAAATAAACATTGACCGGTAAACCAAAGATGCCCGGCAAGGAGCCACATGGAAAACAGACGCAACTTTATTAAAAAAAGCGCCATGCTCTGCGCCGCTTTAAGCCTGCCGCTTCCCGCACAGGCGCGGGCAGTCCAGCGGGAATTGAAAACCCGTAATCCGAAACGCGCGCTTGTTTTGTGTTACAGTCAGTCGGGATTTACCAGCCGCTATGGAAGACTGATGGCCTGTATCCTGAAAGACAGGGGATTGACGGCGGATCTGGCCGATATGCGGATTTTCGATAAAAAACGCCTGGCGGATTATGATCTGATCCTGATCGGCTCGCCGGTTTTTTATTACGATATTCCTTCTAATGTCAGTGACTGGCTGGCCGCGATGCCGAAAATCACGGGCACTCCTGTGGCGGCGTTTGTGTCTTTCGGCGGACCGGAAGGCAATCAGCATAATGCCCTGTGCCATATCCTTCAACTTTCAGCGGAAAAGGGAGGGGTTCCCGTGAGCATGGACGCTTTTCGCAGTATTCCGGCCTATCCCACGCCGAACTGGGACAGCGCCAACCAGCGATCGGGCGAACATCTGCCCGATGAGGCCACTTACGATCAGGTCAGGCGTTTCACCGGACAGGTTTTGGAGAGAGTCAAGCAAGGCCAACCGGTTTCCTATGCCTCCGAAATCGCGCTCCGGGAAATGGCGCGGATGCTGCCTTTGGTCTGGCTCAACAAGAAAGCGATCAGCAAACACACCGTCGATGCCGCCAAATGCATCTTGTGCCAAACCTGCGTGAAGAAATGTCCGGTAGCCGCCATCCATCCGGAAAAGCAGCTGGTGGATCGGGAAAAATGCATTGCCTGCTTCGGTTGCCTCAATAACTGCCCGGCGGACGCCGTGGTGCTGGAGTATCGCGGAAAACGCCTTTACGGTTTTCCCGAATACCTCCGTCGCAGAAAGATCACCATCCTGGAGCCTGCGGAATTCCAGGCCTGCGTGTTTTAGCGAACTGCCGCTTGACGGATTTGAATGAAATCAACTAAGATGAAAATCGATTAAGCGGGCGTCAATCTGTACGCGGCGCAAATATTTATGTAGGAAAGTAAACATTATGGAAGTTCTGGTCATCGCTTTGCTGCTTTTACTCAATGGCCTTTTTGCCATGTATGAGATCGCTTTAATTTCCGCGCGCCGCTCCAATCTGCATGAGGAGGCAAACTCCGGACGGAGGGGAGCGAAAACGGCGCTTTCCCTGCTGGAAGAGCCGGAAAAAGTACTTTCCGCCATTCAGGTGGGCATTACACTCATCGGTATTGTATCCGGCGCCTATGCCGGTTTGGCTCTGGCACAAGATCTGGCGCCTGTGTTAAAAAATATCGGATGGTTGGTTTCGTACGCCGATCCACTGTCTGTCGTCATCGTCGTGGGTATCGTTACGTACCTTTCACTCATCATCGGGGAACTGGTGCCCAAAACGATTGCGCTGAATAATGCCGAAGCGATTGCCATCTTCCTTTCCCCTGCCATGAAAGTATTCAGCCTGGTTACTCATCCCGTGGTGTGGTTTTTAAGTATTTCCACAAAGCTGGTTCTGAAATTATTTGGTGTTCAAAACCGCAATGAAGTCCCCGTCACGGAAGAAGAATTGCGCATGTTCCTAAAGAAAGGCTCTGAGCACGGCGTGATTGAAAAAGAAGAATCCGACATGATCAATGAGGTCATCCGTTTCGGAGATAAACGCGCCAGTGCCCTGATGACGCCCCGCGTGGATGTGGACTGGATCGACATTACGCAGACAGAGGAAAAAATTATGGCCAAGGCGCTGTTGTCGCCGTATCAGCGAATGCTGGTATGCGAGGATCAGATCGACAGCATCAAAGGCGTGGTCAACATCAAGGATGTTCTTTCCTACTATATCAACCACCACCGGTTGTGTCTCAACGATATTCTCTTCGATCCCCTGTATATCCCCGACCAGGCGCCGGCGTTGAAAGTGCTGGAGATGTTCCGGGGCACGAAAAAACATTTCGGCGTTGTCATTAACGAATACGGCTCTATGGAGGGCATTATTACACTGCACGATCTGACGGAAAATATTATGGGGGATCTGCCGGCGGCAGGGGATTCGGACGAGCCGGAGGTGTTCAGGCGTGACGACGGGTCCTATTTGATGGATGGCTCCATGATGGTGGAAGATGTCGAGGATTTTTTGAAGGTTTATTCCCTTTTCGAAGAGGATGAAGAAGAACCGGATATCAACACCCTGGGGGGGCTTGCGATGTATAAGCTCAACCGGATTCCCAAAACCGGCGACAAATTTGTAATCGGTGGCTATGTATTCGAAATTGTCGATATGGACGGCAACCGGGTCGATAAATTACTGGTGAAAGCTATGCCGGATACTGAAATATCCATCTGATCTAATGTACATATTCAATATAGCCTTCCAGCAGGCGTATCATCAAATCAGCGTTTATACGGGTTCCTGCCATTATTTCTTCCATGCTCAAAGGTTTTTCCATAAGCCCGTTTCCGAAATTATCAATGGAACAGGCCGAGGCATAAGGCAGTCCCATTTCCAGCGCGAGAACCGCCTCGTTGGCCATGGTCATGCCGACCAGGTCGGCAAAGTTTGCCATCATTCGTATTTCCGCCCGGGTTTCCAGACGGGGACCCGTAACCTGCCAGTAAACCCCGTTTTCAACCACCGGAATATCGCAGCGCTTTGCAGCGGCGATCAGTTTTTGTCTGACGGTATCGTTGAGCGCCGGCGTGATATGCACAGCCTTGTTCTGATGGATGGTCGGCGTTGGCGTCAGTGTGATGAAATCGTCGGGAATGACGACCAGTCCCGGGTATAGGTATTTTTTCAATGAGCCGGTTGAGTTGATGCCGATGATTTCCGTTGCGCCCAGGTCCTTCATGGCCTGAAGGTTGGCGCGATGGTTGATCATATGCGGCAGAACATATTCGGCGGCATCGTGGCCGTGACGGAGAATGAAGACCACGTTCTCATTGACCATGGCCAGTGCTTCTCCGTATTGATTTTTAACCGGCTGTCTTTTGCATTTCTGAATCAGATGGCTTCTTTCCATCATGAGGGCGCCGGATAATATTCCCACGCGTTCCATGTTTACCTCCTTAATTGAGTGATCCTCTATAGCAAATAATCAAAGTTCCGTCAAAATATGAATAGAATCAAAGCACGGCAAATAGCATTTGACTTTTTTTACTGCGCTGTGACATATAATCGGCAAATAA
>CAYGNV010000193.1:0-5045 GCA_964351355.1 uncultured Smithella sp. | reverse complement strand
GAAGGAGTTTTATCATGTCTCGTATTTGTGCAGTATGTGGAAAGAAACCGGCAGTCGGCAATAATGTCAGTCACGCCAATAACAAGAGCAAAACCGTCTGGCGTCCGAATCTCCAGAAGTTACGCTGTGTTGATGAAAAAACGGGAGCAGTCAAGAGAGTGAAAGCCTGCACGCGTTGCATCCGTTCCGGTTTTGTTAAAAAAGCCAGCTAATCCGGCGGAAACCAACCGTAATTCCTGATGGCCGTTGAAGTCTGTTGAAGAAATTCTTCATTTTCAATGGAATCCAGGGCATCTTGAAATAACGTTTGAATCGCATCTGCAAACATTGAATTATTATTTCTCAGGCCGAATTTGTCCGTAAAAAGACGAATTCGGCCTTCGATATTCATAATCCGCTCCAATCTTTCTCTGGTGATGTAGGACGCCGCGTTTTTCAGCACATCCCGGACATGATTTTTTTCGATGCCATAGAGCCAGGACATATCGGCACAAAATTCATTGTCTTTCCGGTCAAGTGTAAAATGAATCGCTTCCTCCAGGAGTTCAATGGATCTGTCTGCGTGAATATGGGATAAAATGACCAGATCATAGATCATCTCAATAATTAAATGGGAGCGGTAAGCCGCTTCATTATACGATATGTCCTGATCAACGATTTTATGTAAATTCAAAATGGAATTGATCAGATGCCTTCCCTTAACATAAGAATAACCGGCGGAATGCGGATCGAACTCTTCCTGGCATGTCATTGAAATTTTTCCATAATGAGCCAGATCATCCACAAGTAGATGAAACATGATGTAGGCTGTGCGCGGATGATCCGGAGGCGCCTTGATAGATCTATTAATGGAATGCGTCTGGTTGGCGTTGATATTGGGATGAATCGTCAGCAAGTCGGGAGCAATGTTGTAAATATAGATATCCGGATCGATGTGCTTGATTTTGGATGCACCCATAATTCGCTGCAATAAATGGGTATGGGTCAACATTAACATAAGGAACCCCGGGTGTTCCGGGACGGAACAAGCATGATATCGCTTTTATTTATTTTAAACCATTTCATGATCATAGCTTGCGTGAGGATTACCATTTATTTTTTTAAAGATCAAGATTATCAATGAAGGCTCAATGAAAGGCTCAATGAAGGCTTGACATAAGATTTGTCACTGATATGATCATTTTGAAAAAATAATTTAAAGAAGAACACATGACTGATGAAGGACACTTGCCGGTAACACAATGGAAGCTCAAAAATACCGGCCATGAAGAGATAGAAGAATCGCTGGCGAAGGAATTCGGCATCCACCGAATGATCTCGCAGATGATAACCAATCGGCATATTGCCAATTTGGAAGAGGCGCGCTGTTATCTTTACCCCTCTCTCAATGATCTGCGCAGTCCATTTCTGATGCAGGATATGAAAATTGGCGTCAGCAGGCTTTTAAAGGCCATCTATGACGGTGAAGATATCGTCATTTACGGTGACTATGACGCGGACGGTATCACTTCTGTTGTTATTCTTTATAAATTTATCAAAGAACTGACGCCGCACGTATCTTATTATATTCCTGACAGGGTTCAGGAAGGTTATGGACTGAAAATCCCGGTTATCGACCAGTTCAAAAGAAAGAACGTAAAGCTTATCATTACTGTGGACTGCGGGGTTTCCGACGTTGAACAAATTGCTTACGCGAAATCTATCGGCATCGATACGATTGTACTGGATCATCACGAGATAACGGACCAATTGCCGGTTGCCGTTGCCTGTATCAATCCAAACCGCCCCGACTGCTCTTTTCCGTTCAAGCATCTGGCGGGTGTCGGAATCGCCTTCTATTTCCTCATCGCGCTTCGCGGATCATTGCGCAAGGAGGGCTTCTGGAAAGACGGCCAATATCCCAACCTAAAGGAATATTTGGACATTGTGGCACTGGGAACGATTGGAGACATTGCGCCGCTGGTTCGTGAAAATAGAATTTTCGCGAAGATCGGTCTGGAGTTAATCACGGAAGGCAAGCGTCCCGGCATCAGGGCTCTCAAAGAAGTCAGCGGCATTGACGGGCAAGTCATTGACTCCTTCAGGGCCTCTTTTTGCCTGATTCCCCGCATTAATGCCGCCGGTCGCATCGCTTCACCTCTCGATGCCGTTCATCTGCTGCTTGCCGAAACGTTGGAGGAGGCGCGCCCCTGGGCTGAAAAGCTGGATCTTCATAACCGCCGTCGCCAGGCTATGGAAAAAGACATCTTCAATGAAATTATCGGCCAGTTGGGAGCGAATCCTGATCTGGAAAACACGAACGCATTGGTCTTTTCTTCCGAAAAATGGCATCCCGGCGTGGTGGGCATCGTGGCCTCGCGGCTGGTGGATCTTTTCAGCCGTCCGACATTTGTCATTAGCCTTAAAAATGGTGTGGGTAAAGGTTCCGGTCGCAGTGTGTCTGATTTTAATATGCACAAAGGATTGCAGCAGTGCGCACCGCTGTTGTTGTCCTTCGGCGGCCATTACCGCGCTGCTGGTATTTCCATAAAAGAAGATGACATTGATGAATTTGCCATCATGCTCGATGAAATCATCGGGAATTCTATTGAATCCTCGGAGATAGTTTCTCACACCTTCATTGACGCGGAATGTAATCTTCAGGATATCAACCTTGACCTGATCCATCAGATGACTTTGCTTGCGCCCTTCGGCTGTGAAAATCCCGAGCCGATTCTTTGCGCCCGCAATATCAAAGCGTCTTCACCGGTTGTCGTCGGCCATAATCATCTCAAAATGCGTCTGACATCCGACGGCGCTTCCGTGAACGCCATCTGGTTTGGCATGGGTAAACATCTTGGCGCCATCAATGGCGTAAATCTGGATGTGGTTTTCTCTCCACAGATTAATTACTGGAACGGTTCATCCGATATTCAGCTCAAAATGAAAGACGCCGCCATTGTAGCCTAAGGGATTAGCCATGGACAAAGCGACCAAAGCCGCCCTGTTTAGTGCTCTTCTTTTCCCCGGTTGGGGGCAGTTTTATTTAAAAGAATATAAACGCGGGATCATGTTTGTTGTACCTGTTCTGGCGGGCATGTTGTCTCTTTGCTGGGCGATAACTCAAGTTGCGTTTAATATTTTAAAGGCTAGTCCTTTCCAAAAAGGGACATCTGATGTAGCTGCTGTTATCAAGCTGTCGATGGATTCAATAAAAGCGATAGCTGAACAAGGGGTTGCAACCCCTTGTTCTATTTTTTTAATCCTGCTGTTTATGGTTATTTTGTGGATAATTTCAACAATCGACGCCTATCAACTTGGAAAAAAGCTGATGGCGGCGCCTACCACTGCCGTTCGTCAAGAATCAACTTCGAATCCGGTTTAATTGCACCTGGCGCCACGTATTGAATGACGTCAATTTTCACCGTGCATATTTCCCTAAACATCTTCTTGAACTTTTCAACCCAAGTATCTGTTCCTACATCTGTATTTATCTTTTCCACGCACATGGTTAAAACATCCTCATGACCTGTGCGTGTGACAACCGCCTGCATGGGAAGATTTTCAAATTTACCGGCGAGCAATTTCAGTTGACTGGGAGCGATAAAGAGCCCGCGGACTTTCACCGCGTCCCCTACCCTGCCCGCGATTCCCGCGAGCCGATAGGATGTTCTGCCGCAGGAACATTTTTCAGTGATCAATCTTGACAGATCGCCCGTGCCGAAACGCAGCAGGAAGAAAATATTATTGAGGCGGGTCACCACGATTTCGCCTAACTCGCCCGGTGCAACATTTTTACCCGTGGCCGGATCGACGATTTCCACAATCGTTTCTTCACAGATATGCCAGCCTGATTTCTGCGAACATTCATAAGCCACATCGCCCACCTCTGTTGCGCCATACATCTGATAGGTATCAATGCCGTATTCTTTTTCAAAAGTCTGCCTCAGTGACGGCAGCAGGGGCTCTGCGGCAAAGCAGGCTTTTTTCACGCGGAAATCTTTCTTGAAGTTAAATCCCATTTCTTTGGCCGTATTGATGATGTTCATCAAAAAGCTCGGCGTGCCGACATAAGCGGTCACCTTCAAATCTTTAATTAACTGCACCTGAACCTGAGATGACGACGTGCCGGAGGGAACAACCGTCGCGCCGACTTTGCGCAGACCGTTATGAAATGTAAGTCCCGCCGCGACCAGATGATACGAAAAGGCGTTCAGCGCTATATCGCCGGGGCCAATGCCTGCCGCAAAAAACGCGCGCGCCCAGAGATAATCAGTTTCGGACAGATGCGGCTCATAAACCGGCCCCGGAGAGGTGAAAATACGGTCGATAGCAATGGATGGATTTTCCAGACCGGCATAAGGCGGATTCTTTATTTCCATTTCCACAAGCTTCTCGCGTGAGGTGACGGGCAATCTTTCCAGGTTTTCCCGTGTCTTAATTTTGGCGGGACTGATCTTTTGCCGATCGAGTATCTTTTTCAGGCTGGCTGATTTTTTATAACCCAGCTTGACCATGCTGGCCAGAGCCTCATCCTGTCTGGCTTTTCTCTCTTTATGACTCCCAGATTCTTTTTGATCAAAAAAGCGTTTCATTATATTTCCTCCTCAGTTTTAATAAATAAGCGGCTTGTCGTATTTGATGGTCTCGTAAAAAGTCACATTTTGTCATTTCGAGGAGCGAAGCGACGAGAAATCTTCAATTATTTCAATATTTCTCCCTTCGGTCGAAATGACATAATGTGTATTTTCCGCCTTTTTACGAGTTCATCATATTTACCCTTTGTATTCCTTGAAGCCCTCCAGCAATTGCCGGAATGAAGTGGGCTTGTATTTTTCAAAGCTTTCTTCGTCCACATAAACAAAGTCGTACTCCACGTCTGTCTGCACGCGGTTGACATCCTCGCACCATTGCCGCAGCCGTGCCATCTTCAGCGGCACATCCAAATCTTCCCGCCCCTTCGTTTCGACAATGACAATCCGCCTGGTGAACAGCTTGACCATAAAATCAGGGTAGTAATTGGAAATGTCGCCATTGGCGTTAACATAATCAAGTTTAAAATGCAC
>CAYGNV010000192.1:0-5051 GCA_964351355.1 uncultured Smithella sp. | reverse complement strand
CGTATTTAATTTTTTCAGGAACGCCTTTGTCGTAAGACTTCAACCACGGTTTTGACGCATATGATACTTCTCCAGCCATTTTGTCTTCCCTGTTTGGTGGAATGGTTTCAAACTGCTTGACAGAAATATTTTTTTGGGGATATTAAAAAACGAAAGGGAACGCTTATGAAAAAGAAAACGAAAGACGTGGAAAAGACCTATTCGACCGCTGAATTTGTCGCCAAGCTTCGCCGTCTGGCCGATGCACTGGAAAACAGTAAACGGTTTGCGATCATGATTGCCGGAGAGAGAGTATCGGTTCCATCCTCAGCGACATTTAGCGTGGAGCACGAACGCGAAGGGAAAAATGAAGAAATTGAGTTTCAGATGAAATGGATCAACAAAAAATAAAACTAAAAGCCAATACAATTTCTGCCACCCTTTCACGATGATTGCTTTTGATATTCATATTCACACCCGCAGGTATTCCGGCTGTTCTTTTATTGATGACGAAGAAATTATCGGACAGGCGGAGGCGGCGCGTCTTGACGGCATCGCCGTCACCGAGCACGGCATGCGCTGGCCGGATGAAGAATTCGGCAGATTGCGGGAAATGGCCGCCGGTCGTGGCATTGTTGTGATCAACGGCCAGGAAATCAGCACGTTCAATTCCGCCAATCGTTCCGAGGGTGAATTTCTGGTGTTTGGCGTTCACCGCAGTCTGACGCGGATATGCTCGGCCACCGAGCTTATTCACGCCGTTCATGAAGAAGGCGGGATCGTTATAGCCGCGCATCCTTATAAACTATCCCGTGGCGGCAAGTCCCACTACTATGGAGCAGGCGATCTGGTTTACAAGCTAAATCTTGACGGCATTGAGCTATGCCATCCTGATCATAACGAACTGGCCATGAGAAAAGTCAAAAAAGCGATGGATGAACTGAAGATTCCCGGCACCGGCGGTAGCGACGCACACAAAATCCTTAATATCGGTTCTTATGTAACGATCTTTGATAATCCGGTTTCTAACGAGGTAGATTTTATTCGTGAAATCCGCGCCGGAAAAATCCGGGCAGAGAAAAGATAGGGGCACGCAAATGGTAGGGGCGGGATGACCCCGCCCCTACAAGGTTTTTCAGAAAATTATTCGCCGGTGAAAGTGGGTTCGCGCTTCTGAAGGAAGGCCGTTATGCCTTCCACGGCGTCCTTGCTGGCGCCAAGTTTTGTTGACCATTCCTGATCCACCCGCAGTCCTTCGTCGAAGCCTTTATCCATTCCGACGCTTATCCCCTCGAGCACCGCCGCCACGCAAAGCGGCGGCCGTTTGGCCAGAGCCTGGGCAAAGGCCATTGCTTCTTTCATTAAATCGGCCGCCGGAACTACTTTATCCACCAAACCGATGGCCAGAGCTTCCGCAGACGAAAGCCTCTTGCTGAAGAGAATCATGTCGAGAGCTTTGGATTTTCCCAAAAGCCTCGGCAGTCTCTGAATGCCGCCCCAGCCGGGTGTAATGCCAAGATTCACTTCCGGCAGTCCGATGAACGCCTTGGGATTGTCCGTCATGATGCGGAAATGACAGGCAATTGCTGTTTCGCAGCCGCCGCCCAGCGCGTGACCGTTAATGGCTGCAATGTAGGGCTTGGTGGAACGGGAAATGGCGTTCATGATCTCATTGCCGTTCGGCCCTTTCGTGATGTTGGCAATGTCCGAAACATCCATGCCGGCGGAGAAACCCTTTTCACCAGCGCCCGTGATGATCACGGCCCGGGTCTCCTTATTTTTTTCGATTTCATTTACGGCGTTAAAAAACTCCTCCCGAATGCCCAGATTAACCGAATTCATTGGCGGACGATTTAATACAATGGTTGTCACAAAATCCTGCGTTGAAACAATAATGTTTTTGTACTCCATGATTTTTCTCCTTTCTGTTTTATGTCCTTGTAATCTGATCGCCCACAGCCATGAGCTATCAGCCTTTTTTATTTCTGATGCACCAGCCGGACACCCGGATACGGTACTTCAAAAAAGGGAACATTGGTTCCCGCCAAACTGCCGATAAAGGCTGTCCGGCGGTCTTTCCCGCCGAAGCAGATATTGGCCGGTCGGTTGATCACGATGCCTTGCGGGTCTTGGACGACAATTTCCAGCCTGCCCTGCAGATCAATGTAGCCTATGGCATTGATGGCCGGAAAAGTAACCCACAAGTTGCCTGCTTCGTCAAAGGCGATGCCGTCGGGAAAATCGAACTTTCCCAGAAACGCCGGCCCGTAAACCTCCGCAGCACCCACACGGTTGTCTTTGAGAATCCGGTAACGTAAAACCCGGCGCTGCATGGTTTCCGCGATATAGACAAACTCTTCCTTCTCGTCCATTGCGACGCCGTTGGCAAAGTAAATGCCTTCCGCGACGATGCGGGGCGGCTGATCTTTTGCGATGACCACCAAACAGCCATCTGGAACAGGGGACTGCAAAGAGGCATCGATATTGGGATTATCCGTAGAGTTGGAGACCCAGAGCCTGCCTGCAAAATCAAGAAAAGGGAAATTGGGTGTGAACATTTTTTTGCCGCCGGCCTCCGTCATCAATACGACGTGGCTGCCTGTGGGTGAAACAGACTGGACTTCGCCATTGCCGATGTTGGCGACAATGCAGTTGCCTTTTTCATCGATGCAAATGCCGTTAGGCGTGCCGCCCAGCGTGCCGAAAAAAGATGTGTGGCCGTTTGGGTCGATTCGCGAACAGCGTCCGTAACCATCCGCCGTATAGACGCTGCCGTCATCGAGGGCCATGACGCCTTCCGGCCTGGTCAGTCCGCTGCCGATGGTTTTGACCTCCCGCAAATCAATTTTCATTATGACATCCTTTCGAATATTGTGGCGAGTCCCTGCCCGCCGCCGATGCACAAAGAACAAATGGCATATCGGCTGCCACGACGCTTCATTTCATTTATGGCAAACAGGGCAATGCGCGTTCCGCTCATGCCGTTGGGATGGCCAAAGGCAATGGCGCCGCCGTTGGGATTGATTTTTTCCCTGTCCAGCGAATGACCCTGTGCTTCCATTTCTTTGACGTCGGCCAGAACCTGCGCGGCAAAGGCTTCGTTGATTTCAATCACATCCATATCCTGCATTTTCAGTCCCGCTCTCTTAAGCGCTTTGGGCATGGCATAGGCAGGACCGATGCCCATGATCTTGGGATCAACGCCCGCCACGGCGCAGGTGACCCAGCGGGCTTTCGGGGTGTAGCCCAGTTGCTTTGCTTTTTCCAGTGTCATCACCAGAACCGCTGCTGCGGCATCATTGCGTCCCGACGAGGACCCGGCCGTGACGGTTCCATCTTTGAGAAACGCCGGCGGCAGGGCGGCCAGCTTTTCCATGGTGGTCTCCCGCGGATGTTCGTCCGTATCGAAGATAATTTGTCCCTTCTTCTGGGGCACGGCAACGGGAATGATTTCTTCCTTGAAATAACCGGCCTTGATCGCGTGGCTGGCGCGCTCCTGGCTTCGGAGTCCAAACGCATCCTGCTCTTCACGGGTAATTTTATAAAGCTTAACCAGATTTTCCGCCGTAATGCCCATGACCAGAGAGTCTTCGGGATTGGGTGCGGTTTCGCGGCGGATGATTTGCGGCGGCGTGAGCGAATAGGCGGAATCCGCGCGTGGCAGCATCCAGGGCGTCGAACTCCAGCTTTCCATGCCTCCGGCGATGTAAATATCGCCCAGACCAGCCATGATCTGCGTCGCCGCAAAATTAATCGCCTGCAACCCTGACGAACACTGTCTTTCCACCGTGACACCGGGAACGCTGTAAGGCAGCCCGGCCTTGAGCACAGCCCAGCGCGACGGATTGTAAGCCGCGTGCCAGGAGTTGGAAAGTCCCATCACGACGTCTTCAATCATATGGGGGTCAATGCCGGTTTTATCCATCAGCCCCCGGATGACCAGCGCGCCCAGTTCCTCCGGGCGGAAAGGGGCGAGCGTGCCGCCCACGCGACCGATGGCGGTTCGGACACCATCAACAATAACAATTTCCTTCATAATAAAAACTCCTTTCTGCTCGCTTGACGGAAAGCCATGGAACTCCGTTATACGATGCAGTATTGATATTAATTATTGCTAAAAGCGACACCGTGCAGCGGCATGCTCTGATGCAGCTCTTCCAGACATTTATTGCAGTATAATGCAACGAGTCTTTTTTGTGGTTCCTGCTTCCACGCGCGTCAGTCATCGTTCCGATACGATTATTTCCCGAATTTGGACCCATAAAGTTATCATGCCGCTATGAAGTTTTTCGCGCCCTGAGACTCTGTGGCGTCTTCGCGTGCGCTGAATATTCAGAATATTATTGAAGTTTGTATAGTAGGATAGCCATCGTCTGTCAAGCGTATTCATCGTGAAAAATGTATTTCTTGCCCGGCAATCCGCTTGGGGACAAAAACTTTCACTTTTACGAATATATGATTGACACGGGCATTGCTTCTTTCTATACTTTGAACCATTGGGTGTGTTATCAAACCGTGAAGAAATGGATTTTATATGCTGAACCGTTTAGTGAGTTCTGTTTTTCTTGCCGTTATCGCTCTGACGTCCATTCCGCTGTATTTGATCGCCTTGGTCTTGCGCCTGTTTTCTTATCCTTTTGACCGGCGCCTGCGTCTCTTGCATTTGTTCACCTGCTTTTGGGCTTCGATTTATACCTGGATGATGGTGCCTTGGCGGATTCGCATTGAGGGTCGCGGCAATGTTCGGAAAGACGCGGCGTATGTGGTTGTTTCCAACCATCAATCGCAACTGGATATTCTGGTCGCCTTCCGGCTTTTTTTTCATTTTAAATGGGTATCCAAGATTGAAATGTTCCGCATCCCGCTGATCGGCTGGAATATGACGCTGAACCGCTACATTAAACTGAAACGTGGCGACAGGGAAAGCGTAGAACTGATGCTGCGGAAATGTGAAACACACCTGGATGAGGGGAGTTCCATCTTCATGTTCCCCGAGGGAACCCGCTCTTCCGACGGCGAAGTCAAGGCTTTTAAACTCGGCGCATTTCAGTTGGCGTTGAAGAAGAAGTTGC
>CAYGNV010000191.1:0-5074 GCA_964351355.1 uncultured Smithella sp. | reverse complement strand
GGCCTGAGCATAGGCCTTCTTCATAAAATCCGTATCGGCAAAAGCGCAAACCAGTAAAAACAGGGAAGATTCCGGCAAGTGAAAGTTGGTTAAAAGCCCATTGACTCTTTTGAACGGATAACCTGGATAAATAAAGAGACTTGTTTCGCCGGATTGCGGCGCGATGTGGCCTTTTGAATCCGCAACGGATTCGAGCGTCCGTGTCGAGGTTGTTCCCACGGCAATCACCCGTTTTGCGGAGTTGATTTTCTCTGCGGACTCCGGGCTTATTTCAAAATATTCCGTCGCCATGACATGATTTTCCACCGTGTCTGTTTCTATCGGTAAAAAAGTGCCGATGCCGACGTGCAGCGTGAGGGGCGCAATGACCACGCCTTTTGTTTTTAGTGCATCAAAGATTTCCGGTGAAAAATGCAGACCGGCGGTTGGTGCGGCAATAGAACCGGCGGCTTTTGCATAAATGGTCTGGTAGCGCTCACGGTCGTGGGTTGACTCCGCCTCAACGCTCTTTTTTCGTTTAATATAGGGAGGCAGAGGGGCGCGTCCGTACTTTTCAAGATATTGGTCAAAACCATCTGGCGCGGAAAATTCCATCAGCCATTTTTTGTCGGAAAGCCGGGTTGTGACTCTGGCGCTGCAGCCATGTCCCAGATTAATTAAATCATTTTCACTGATTCTTTTGGCCGGTCGGGCCAGTACTTCCCATGTTTCGGATGACGTCTGGGTCTGCTTGCGGGTCAAAAGCAGGATTTCGAGAATCGCCCCGGTGGTTTTTTTGCCGTAAATCCTGGCCGGAATGACACGGGAGTCGTTGATGACCAGAACATCGCCTCGTTGCAGATATTCCGGTAAGGAAGAAAATTGGCTGTCTTCGATCGTCTTTTTCCGGCGATGAAGCATCATCATGCGTGAAGCGCCCCTTTGTGGACGCGGGTGTTGCGCGATGAGCTCATCGGGTAAAAAATATGAAAAATCCTGTAAATTCATAGCGTCCCTGACAAAAGTGGAAAATCTTGGGCAAATAATCAGAATAAACTGCGGCTGTCAATCAATTACATCAGCGCCGCCCGAAATAAAGCAGAATAAGACCGACAAGAATGACGGAAATACCGGCAAACCGTAAGGTGGAATCCGGCAGTGTGATGATTTTGATGAGATACGTTTTCAGTTTTTCCGGAAAAACCAGATAGGGCAGACCTTCTATGATAAGAACCATGCCCAGAACACACAAAAAATAATCCAACTTTATATCCTCTTTTCTTTAGCTTCGTTCCAGAGCGCATCCATTGCTTCGAGTGTCGCGCTTTCGATGGACTGGCCCCGTGCGGTCAGTTGTTCGCTGATATAAGCAAAGCGCCGCAAGAATTTGTCGATGGTTCCCGTAAGCGTCTGTTCGGCATCGACCCGGATAAAACGGCTAAAATTGACCAGAGTAAACAGAATGTCGCCCATCTCTTCTTCAATCTTTTGCGCGTCACCTGTTTCCCGTGCGTGCGCCAGTTCGTCGAGCTCTTCTTTTAGCTTGATGAGGACATCGCCCGCTCCCGGCCAGTCAAATCCGCAACGGGACGCGGTGTCGGTAATTTTCTGCGCGCGTTTCAATGCGGGAAGAGAGCGGGGAATATTGCCGAAGAGATTGTCTTCGAGAGCCTTGCCGCCTCGTTCCTGCTTTTTGATTTCCTGCCAGTTATCTTTTACTTCCCGGACGGAATTAAATTTTACGTCGCCAAAAACATGCGGATGCCGCCGGATCATTTTTTCTTTGATGGCCGTCATCACCTCCGCCAGCGAAAACTCTCCGGACTCGGATGCAATTTCTGCGATAAATAAGATCTGGAACAGCAGATCACCCAGCTCTTCCTGAATGTGCCGCGGATTGTTTTCGCGAAGCGCATCGAGAACTTCATAGGACTCATCCAGAAGATATTTGCCGACATCCTGTTTTGTCTGCTTTTGGTCCCAGGGGCAGCCATCCGGCGCGCGCAGTTTTTTAATGAGCGCGATCAGTTCCTGCAATTGCTTTTGTGTGTCGTTTATGGAATTCATTTCACGATAAATACGTCTCGTTGTCTGTCCTGAAGATAAACATGATTGTATTGCGAGCTGTTAACCCGGTCGAAAAATATTTCGCCGTTTTTGCGGCATTCCGGACAGCAGGAATTGGGCAGGATCACCGCGTAGATTTTCTTGCCCGTATCGGCCGCTGAGTCTATCATGACAACGCCGCCGCAGTCGTCGCAGACGCGGACGGTTTCGATTTGTTTTTCCGTAATATCATCCGTGTCGTAATAGATATTCTTTTCGCGGCGGATATATGCGGCGGAGCCGGTGATCTGTTTTTTCAGGTTCTTCTTTTTCTTCCACAGCGTCATCACATTTTTTGCTTCATTTTCAATGAGCCTTGTCACTTCCGGCGATTGACGGATGCGCTGGGCATCGTAATCCGGTTCCCGCACCTGGCTGTAATCCAGCCCGGCCATGGCGAGGATGATGCCGACATTGACGTAGGGGAGGGCTTTTTCAATGGAATATCCGCCTTCCAGCACGGCAATATGGGGAGCGAGTTTTTCATTCAAAAGCGCGTACCCCTGGGCGCTGAAGTTCATGTTTGTGATCGGGTCACTGTAATGATTGTCCTGTCCCGCTGAGTTGATGATAATTTCCGGTTTAAAATCGTCCAGTATCGGGAGAATGACATTATCGAGCGCAAAGAGGAAACCTTCATCTGACGTGCGGGGCGGCAAGGGAATGTTAATGGTCGCGCCCAGCGCATTGGGACCGCCGAAATCATCGATGAAACCTGTTCCCGGATAAAGCGTCCGTCCATCCTGGTGCATGGAGATGCACAGGACATCCGGATCGTTCCAGTAAATATCCTGGGTACCGTCGCCGTGATGACAATCCGTATCCACGATGGCGATTCTTTTGACGCCGAATTTGTGACGGATGTATTCAACCATCACGGCTTCGATATTAATATTGCAGAAGCCGCGCGCACCGTGGGCGACGAGCATGGCGTGATGGCCGGGCGGTCGGACCAGGGCAAAGGCGTTATCGACTTCGCCTGTCAGGACTTTTTGTGCGGCGGTGATCGCGCCGCCGGCTGAAATAAGATGGGAATTCGTTGTCAGGTTTTGCGGATTCGGAACGCAAATATGGCAGCGGTTGATATCGGCGTAAGTAGCGATGCCTGGTTTGTATTCCACAATATTGGGAAAATCCAGCAGGCCTTCTTCAAAAACCTGATCCTGTGTATAGAGCAGCCTCTCTTCACGCTCCGGGTGGTTGGCGGAGATGGCCCAGTCAAATGCCGGAAAGAATATGAGGCCTGTCTTTTTTTCTTTTTTAGGCATGATTTGACCTCGCTCGGCCTGCAGAAATTAATCCGGGTTTTATCTGAACTTTAACGCGGATATTTTTCCCTGTTGTGTAAAAATCACGAATCATATTAAATTCCTGCGATTCCGTTATTTCCATAATGACATCATCTGGGTTGGCGCCCATCCGGACGGCTTTTTCCCGAAGAGTCTTTTTGCCGACTTCGATAGCGTCTTCCAGAGAAAAATTGGGGGGAATGTTTTGAACATGCCCCTCTTCGCTGATGATCAGTTCTCTTTTTTCAGTGTCGGCGAGGATGGTTATTTCAGCGGTTGTTCTGGCAAGGGCTACGCCGAGAGCATTGGATACTTCCGAATGATCAGGGATGCTATAAGGATAACCCAGGTTTTCCGCTACGAAGGGGGCAATGGCGGCGGGACCTCCCACAACATAGAGCATTTTAGGTCGAATAACTTTCCCCTCCAGAAGCTCATGGATGGTGTAAACCGGTTTATTGTTGATCTCGGCCAGGATCTGCCGGACGTTGTCGGAAATTATCGCGGCTGTTTTTTCAACAATGGCGCGCGCCGTATCCTGAATGCTTCTGTGAAGTTTTTCGGCGACCAACGCGATGGCGTCTTCTGCTTTTTGTCTGTCGCCGAAAGCAATGATGTCCTGCACGATCATGGCATCCGTGGGGGTGGGGAATGGCCCGCCCAATGCGGCGGCCGGTCCTTCCCTTTGCGGTCCGATAAAGATATTTCCGTTTTCAACTCCTACGACACTGTCGCCGCCGATGCCGATTGATTTGGTGTAAAGACCGCGAATAAGCGTTTTACGCCCATCAATGGACACACCGGATGGTTCCAGAAGAGGAACGCCGTCGGCAAAAATGGAGATATCTGTTGTGGTGCCGCCGATGTCCAGGGCAACGGCGTCTTCTTTGATGCAGGTTGTTGCCAGAATCCCCATGATGCTTGCCGCCGGGCCGGAGTGAATCGTCTGCACGGGGCAGTCCAATGATTTATCAATCAGGATGGTTCCTCCATCCGCTTTCAAGATATAGACGGGAATATTCGGACCGATCTTTGCGACAAAATTCTGAACATCCTGCACAAAGCCCCGATAAATGTCATGAATGGCCGCGTTGAGATACGTTGTGGCGATGCGGCGCGGGAAATTCAATTGTCCGGACAGCGTATGGCCTAAAGAAATAGTTCTGGAAGGATTCTGAAGCAGTACGGCTGTATCCAGTTCCTGCTGTGGGTTACGGCTGGAAAATTTGCCGACAATTCCGATCTGCCCAATTTGACTTTTAGAAATTTCGTTGCTGATATCTTCAATTTCCCGGCTGTTCACATTTTTAACGGCGATGCCGCGATGATTGACGTAACCTTTGGCGAAGTAAGTATCTTTGCCCAGATTCAGTGTGGCCGGCGACAGACCGGGGCCGCTTAGCAAAACCATCGCCACGCGATTGGTTTTGTTCTGGATGATCGCGTTGGTCGAGATCGTGGTGCTCAAGACTATCCTATTAATATTATTTGTATTATTGCCTGAAATCAGCCGATCTGCCGCTTCCAGAAGCGAGGCCATGATATTCGCTTGATTCGTGAGTACTTTAGCCTTCTTGATCAGTTGAAAATTTTGAACCAGAACGGCGTCTGTATGGGTTCCGCCGACATCAATGCCAAGTATCATTGCAGCGTCCTTATGATGTTAAATTTCGTCACCTATATATGTTTAAATTTATCTT
>CAYGNV010000190.1:0-5121 GCA_964351355.1 uncultured Smithella sp. | reverse complement strand
TGGTCGTCACCGGAGGCGCATCCGGAATAGGACGCGGCCTTTGCAATCGTTTTGCCGCTGAGCGACCAAAGGGCATTGTTGTATCCGATTATAACGGTGAGGGCGCGGCTAGAGTGGCTGAAGAAATCGGCGGCCTCGCTGTGACGGCCGATGTCGGTGATGAAGCCCAGATCCGGAATCTGGTGGATGTTGCCGTCCGGACATTCGGTCCGGTTGATCTGTTCTGTTCAAACGCGGGTATTCCGGCTGCCGGAGGCGCTGAGGCCCCGGATGATGTGTGGCAGCGCTGCTGGGATGTTCATGTCATGGCCCATGTGTATGCAGCCCGCGCCGTTTTGCCGTCCATGATCGAACGGGGCGGCGGGTACCTGCTTCAGACGGGCTCGGCCGGGGGATTGCTCACCACCCTGGGCCAAGCACCTTACGCTGTTACCAAACACGCCGCCGTGGCCTTTGCGGAATGGTTGTCAATCACTCATGCCCACCAGGGTATCAAAGTCAGTTGCCTCTGTCCCTTCGGCGTCATATCCGGAATGCTTCCTGAAGATGCAGAGGGCATCGGGAAGCTCATCCTGAAAACGGCCATAACGCCGGAGCAATGTGCTGATTACGTCGTCGCAGCTTTGGAAAAAGAAGAGTTCTTTATTTTGCCTCATCCGGAAATTCTGGGTTATTTCCAGGCGAGAACCAATAACCATGAACGCTGGCTCAGTCACATGCGCAAAGAGCAGAAGCAATATGTCCTGGCCGCCGGGCCGGAAAAATAACTTTTTTCCCTGATTATTTCAAGGTCAGGCGTCCGCAGGGCGCCTGACTGGTTTCAACGTCCGGATCAAATGCAATAAAAGATGGCTTACTAAACCATTGCTTTTAAAATGGATTTGTGACAAATTACCACATGGAGAGTTAAAATATGTCCTTTCTCCAAAGGAGATGGTTATGAAAGTCAAGACCCAGGAGCTTTTTAATTTTTATTCACACCTTGCCGGAATGATCGCCGCCGTCATCGGCACCATTTTTCTGGCAATCGTTGCCAGTTCTTCGGCATCCGGTCTAGTCACCGCACTCATATATGGAATTTCGGTTGTTTTCCTTTTTTCAGCCAGCACACTGTACCATGCTTTTAAAAAGGAAGAGAATGAGCTGTCTTTCTGGAGAAAAATGGATCGGCTGGCTATTTTTTTCATGATTGCGGGAACATTTACCCCGGTATGTTATTTTTGTCTGGAGGATCCCTACAGATGGTGGATGATTGCTTTCCAGTGGAGTTTAGTGGGCGTTGGCGTGATTTCCCAGGTTTTCTTCCCCGGGGCGCCGAGAAAACTGTATGCAGTGATTTATCTGTCCATGGGCTGGTCGGCGCTTTTCACCATCAGGCAGATGCTGGTCAATATGTCAACATCCCAGGCAGTCCTTCTGGTTTCGGGTGGCATTGCCTTTACACTGGGCGCCATTATTTACGCCAGCAAAAAACCAAAAATACTGCCGGGTGTTTTCAGTTTCCATGAAGTCTTTCACATTATGGTCCTGATCGGCGGTGCTCTGCACTATGCCATGATCTACGGCGTTTATTTCCAACTGAGCGCTTAAATAATGGATCCTGCTCTTCCGCTCACCAAACCCGGTAAAACAACAGAAATGCTCCTGGCAGCCGAGTCGGCGTTATTTATCAAAGAATATGAACAGAATTATTCTGCGGGAGAGAGCAAACCGCAGGATATCGGGATGCCGTTTTTCTTACACGCACCCCAGTCTGGCGTAGGCGTGCTCCTCATTCACGGGCTGATGGCAGCGCCTGCGGAAGTAAGGGAGTGGGCGAATTTTCTGCACGCAAAAGGTCTGACCGTGTATGCGCCAAGGCTTTCCGGTCACGGAACATCCTCAGAAGATCTCTCGGGTCGCAACTATCATGACTGGCTTGAATCGGTTAATCGCGGCCATGCCATTCTGAAAACATGCTGCAAAAAAATTCTAGTGGCCGGTTTTTCAACCGGCGCCGGTCTTGCTCTGCAATCAGCTATCCTGAAACCCCATGATTTTGAAGCTGTGATAACCGTCAGCGCACCGCTAAAATTTAAAAGTTTTTCATCCAGGTTTGCCGAGCTTCTGAATGGCTTCAATCATTTCTGTCATTTGATCGGGATGGACAATCTGGCAAGGAAGTTCGTAAAAAATGATGCAGACAATCCCCATATCAATTATCTTCTGTGCCCGGTCCGTTCGTTTGTTCAGGTTAAAAAACTCATGAGAAAGGTCCGCCAATCCCTTTCCGAGATTGATATTCCAGTGCTCGTCATTCAGGCTAAAAATGATCCCAAGGTTGCTCCCGAAAGCGGTCCCGCGATATTTCAACACCTTGGGTCGGACAAAAAGCATTTTGCCTGGATTGATTATAATATGCATGGGATTGTTCGCGGCGGAATAGCCCTCGCCGTTTTTAAAGAGGTGGAATCATTTCTTGCGGCTTACAGTCTGATCAATCCCCTTTCTCCTTAAAATAATCATTTTGACCCCATCGCAATTGCGATGTAAGATACTTAACCGTTAAAATATTTGCATCAGGCGAATGCTCATGGCTTTAGAAAAAAAAGACAAAACAGCGCGGCGCGAGATGCGCAAAGAATCAATAAAGATGAGGGCCGCCGGCGCCTGGGACGTTCTGTCCGATGCAGTTAATAATTTCAGCCTGAACGGCGATGGCAATCAGGCGGCGGCCATTGCCCTATACGCCATTTTGTCCGCCATTCCGCTTTTTATTTTAACCCTTATTGCCGCCGGATCATTCTTCAGTTCCAATCCGTATATTCAAACGGACATCGTCGGCGCTGTTCAGAATTTCCACCCCTATTTTTCCGAGGCTCTCCTCCAGCAACTGGGGCAAATCGAAGGCAAGAGAAAGGTTTTGGGCTGGATCGGGGTTCTGGGCCTCGTCTGGTTGTCGGCAGCGATATTCAACGCTGTCGAATCAGCGCTGAATATTATTTTCCGGTCTCGCCACAAACGCAATTATTTTGTTTCCAAGCTGATGGCCGTCTGCATGATACCAACAGCCTGGATAATCGGCGGCTTAAGTGTTTTGATCAGCTATCTGACAGCGCTGTTTGCGAGGGAATCCCTGGTATTGCCCGGAAAAATCGAATTTTCCTTGACCATGCCTGCGCAAATTGTTCTGCGTTATATTATTCCGTATTTGATGGTTGTGATTCTGGTTACCGCCATTTACCGGATCATCCCCACGCTGAAAATTCGTTTTTCCGTCGCTCTGGCCGGCAGCGCTATTTTTGCATTTCTTCTGGAAATCGCCAAACAGTTTTTTACCTCGTACCTGACCAATTACACCCGCTATAATGTCATTTTCGGATCGCTGGAAACGGTCGTTATTCTGGTCATCTGGGTTTTTTACGTGGCGCTGATTTTTTTGTTCTGCGCTGAAATGATGTCTTCCTATGAGCGGCGCGATGCTCTGCTTTTGGAGAGAGCGCTGCTCAAACCGCATCAGTCCAGATTGAAAGTGGACGAACGACTCTTTAAAAAATTCGGCCATGCCTACACTCAGGACAGCATCATTTTCAACGAGGGAGATCCGGGGCGCGAGATGTTTTATGTTCTTTCAGGACGTGTCTGCCTGGAACGAGTTGATTGTTCGGTAAAAAAGACGCTGGCGGAGATGCGGCCGGGACAATATTTCGGCGAGATGGCCGCACTTATTAACGTCCGGCGCACCGCCACGGCGCGCGCTCTGGAAGACAGCCATCTGGCTGTGATTGACGATGCGACATTCCATAATTTAATCCGCGAAAGCCGGGAAGTAGCGCTCTTCATGCTGCGGGAATTTTCCACCCGTCTGAAGAATTCCAACACCCTGCTGGAGGAGGTTACCAATCTCTGGACACGCCTGGTGATCATCACGCACATTCTGGATCAGCCCCGGGCGGCCATGGAAGAACACATCACCGGACTTACCCGACTAATCCAAAAGGAGCCTGTTGAAATAAGAAATTTAATTCACGAGTTGGCCGGTCAAAACATCCTGATCATCAACGATAACCGGATTCTGGAAGTCGCCCGCGAGAAAATGTGGTCCATGATCAATTCCGGCGCCCTGAAAAAATGTTTTCTTGAAGAAGAAAAGTTTGAGCGTGAGGCTGAGGAAGATACGAGAGGAAAGAAAACGCCGTGACAAGAAATTTTGATTTAAGTGAACTCAAAACCATACTGGATGATCGCCGGGTTTCCACAGGCGAGTCCGTCCGCCATCTGCATTCCCATGACGAATCATTTCACACGCCGGTTCTTCCGGACATCGTCGTGTGGCCCCATACGACCGAGGAGGTCAGCCGTCTTGTCCGATGGGCCTGCCAAAACAAAGTGCCTGTCACCGCCTGGGGCGCGGGAACCAGCCTGGAAGGCAATCCCATCCCCGTGCAGGGCGGCATGGTCGTCGATTTTAATGAAATGAATCACGTCATCGCCGTCCGTCCCGAAGACTTCCAGGTGGATGTTCAACCCGGTGTGATTTATAAAGAACTCAACAAAACGCTCGCCCGCGACGGTCTTTTCTTTCCACCCGATCCGGGCGCCGCGGCTACGATTGGCGGCATGATCGGCAACAACGCCAGCGGCAGCCGCTCCGTCCGCTACGGCGCGACAAAGGATTATGTCATGCGGCTCACTGTTGTTCTGCCCGATGGCGACGTGATCCATGTGGGAAACCGCGCACGGAAAAGTTCATCCGGGTACAATCTTCCAGCTCTTTTTACCGGATCGGAAGGCACCCTCGGTCTTATCACCGAAGCCACATTAAAACTGGTCGGCCTGCCCGTCAATTTCATGGCCGTGCGGGCAACCTTCCCCAACATCCTCAACGCTACCACAACGGTTTATCAGATCATGCGCGCGGGCCTTACGCCTGCCGCCATGGAATTTCTGGATGCCAATGTCGTGCATGTGCTTAATGCCGACCGCGGCCTTTCGCTTGACGAAAACCCCACGCTGCTCATGGAATTTTCCGGATATAGCAAGCAGGGCCTTATTGAAGAAATGAGTTTTGTGGAAGAGATTTGTCAACAAAACGGTGTGATTTCGCTCGATCGCGGCATCGGCGCCGAGGAACGGGCGCGC